>JAVHOP010000041.1:0-2728 GCA_036170135.1 Flavobacteriaceae bacterium
TATAAATTTATAATCATAAATATATTTCTTAACTTGCACTCGGTAGAGTCCGATTTTTTAGGTTACTTCAGCTAAAATAGGATAGAAATAATGAAGATTGATGATAACATCGTAAAACAGACGACGCTTTGCGTAAAAGATTTCAAGTGTTTACGCGAGATAAAGTGTTCAAAGCTTCCTGAAAAAAGTTGTCTAAAAAATGTAGTGTGTTGTATCTCAGACTATTTTTTTGTAGTTGAATGTACCGAAATAGACTGTCCTTATTTTTTAAATTATGGAGGCAAAAGTATCTGTCATTGTCCCACAAGATTGGCGGTCTATAAAAAATACAATATTTAAGACCATTGATATCCAATCAAAATAAATGGGTTAGAGCTCTTGCAAAGTTTTTAAACCCTGTAGGACTTTAATTTATTAAAATTTTTTGGGATGTTCTTATTTGTTTTTAAAAATTTAACCGAGTAATATCGCTTATTTATTATTGAAATTATTCATCGTATTATTAAGTCCATCAGTTCCAAATGAAATAATAGCTTCGCCGGCTTTTTCTATCCGTTCCTTGAGTAACTTCAGTTCATCTGCCTGCCAATCACCTAAAACATAATCTACTTGTTTTCCTGTGGTAAAATTAGCCCCAACACCAAATCTCAACCGCGGATATTCGACTGTTTGTAATACTTGTTGAATATCTTTTAATCCATTATGCCCACCATTGCTACCTTTATTTTTTATTCTAATCGTGCCAAAATCTAAGTTTAAATCGTCGCAAATAATCAATAAATGGTCTGTTTCTATGGCTTCTTTTTGCATCCAATAATTAACTGCTTTTCCGCTTAAATTCATATAAGTAGAAGGCTTTAGAAGTACAAACGTCTTCCCTTTAAAATTGAATTTAGCAATAGCTCCCAACTTTAATGGCTCAAAAGTCAGTTCTTTTTTATCGGCTAGCGCGTCTAAAATCTTAAAACCTATATTATGTCGGGTATTTTGATACTCACTACCTATGTTTCCAAGGCCGACAATTAAGAATTTTTTCATAAATTTTATACTTATATTTCTATCAATAAATAAATTAGCTGATAAAAACTAATAAGGTAAAGGTATAAAAAAAGCTTTTTGCAGGCGGACCAACAAAAAGCTTTTAAAAAAATTTTATAAAAGTTTATTCTTTATCTGGGGTTTCATCTGCTTTATTTGAATCGGCAGCACCTTCAACATGTTCCGCAGCTACAACAGCACCTCTAGCAATTCTAACTTGAACCACAACAGTGTTATCTGGATGAAGAAGTGTGTAATTTTTATTTGCTAATTGGGTAACATATAATTTACCACCAATTTTTAAATTAGAAATATCGGCATTAATAAAATCGGGTAAATTTTTTGGCAAAGCTCTAAGGCTCAATTTGCGCAAGTTAAAACGTAAAGACCCACCGTTTAATACGCCAGGTGATGTGCCAACAATACGAACCGGAATTTCCATGGTAATTTCTTTATCATCTAATAATTGATAAAAATCGACGTGTAAAATTTTGTCAGTAACCGTGTGAAATTGGATATCTTGTAAGACAGCATTATAGCTTTCGCCACTTTCAAGTTCAATCTTAGCTGTATGAACATTAGGAGTGTACACTAAGTTCTTAAATGCTTTTTCATCTGCCGAAAAGTGTATCGTTTGCTCTCTTCCGTATAATACGCAAGGCACCTTTTCAGCATTACGTAAGGCTTTGGTAGCTACCTTGCCTACGCTTTCTCTTTTGGATCCTTTGATTGTAATAAATTTCATTTTTTTTATATTTATTGTTTACATTAAAAATTGACCGCTAATAGATGTGTTATTGTGAACTTTATGCATCACATCAGCGAATAAAGGGGCGCAAGATACAACTTTTATTTTACTATTTTCTTCTTTTAAAGGAATCGTATCGCTAACTATTAAAGTGTTTAATTTTGAAGCTCTTATGCGCTCATGTGCCTTGCCTGATAAGATGGGATGCGTGGCGATGGCGTTAACCGATAGCGCTCCTTTTTCTATCATTAAGTCGGCGGCTTTACATAAAGTTCCGGCAGTATCGACCATATCATCTACAATAATCACATTTCTACCTTCTACTTCTCCAATAAGTTCCATTCTGTCAATAATATTAGCTTGTTTGCGTTGCTTATAACAAATTACCACGTCGCAATCTAAATATTTTGAATATGCATAAGCGCGCTTTGATCCTCCCATATCGGGTGAAGCTACGGTTAAATTGTCTAGATTTAAAGCTTTAGCATAGGGCAAAAACATGGTCGAAGCAAATAAATGATCGACAGGCTTTTCAAAAAAACCCTGAATTTGATCGGCGTGTAAATCCATGGTAATAATTCTAGTTGCCCCCGCAGCTTGTAATAAATTAGCGACCATTTTAGCGGCAATAGGCACGCGTGGTTTGTCTTTGCGGTCTTGTCGAGCCCATCCAAAATAAGGAATTACGGCAGTTATATGTCGCGCCGACGCACGTTTTGCCGCATCCATCATCATCAACATTTCCATTAAATTATCGCTGTTAGGAAACGTAGAGCCAATTATAAAGATACGTCTGCCTCTAATCGATTCTTCAAAGGAGACTTGAAATTCGCCATCGCTAAAGACAAGTTTTTTTGATAAACCTAATACGGTACCATAGGATTCAGCAATTTTTGTTGCCAAAACTTCACTTTGACTACAAGCAAAAATTTTGGGATTTGG
>JAVHOP010000041.1:2828-16006 GCA_036170135.1 Flavobacteriaceae bacterium
CAATTTTTGTTGCCAAAACTTCACTTTGACTACAAGCAAAAATTTTGGGATTTGGGGCGTTTTCTTCCATTTATTTAGTTGTGTTTTAGATGGTCTTTTTTTAGGTGCTAAACCCGACGCAAAAGTAAAAAATATTAGCTGTTAAAAGTGGGGAATTCAAATTATTCTTAAAATATTTTTTACTTAAAATAGAAAGAAAAATCAATAAAAAATCACAGATAATTTTATAATTGATTTATATTTGCAGCCTTAAATTAAGCCTCGATGGCGGAATTGGTAGACGCGCTGGATTCAAAATCCAGTTTTCGCAAGGAAGTGTGGGTTCGATTCCCACTCGAGGTACTTTAAAAAATCTCAACATGTCGTGTTGAGATTTTTTTATGGCTTATCTTTGCTAACATCAAAAATTACCATGGCAAAAACCAAAACAACTTTTTTCTGTCAAAATTGTGGATCGCAACATTCAAAATGGCTAGGACAGTGTGCTTCTTGTGGCGAATGGAATACCATTATTGAAGAGGTCATCCAAACCGAAGAAAAACGCAGTTGGAAACAAAGTGGTTTTGTAAAACACCAACAAAAAGCACTACCGCTCCATCAAATCCAATTTTTGGCCGAAGACCGCATCACAACAAAAAATAAAGAACTCGATAATGTTTTAGGAGGCGGTTTGGTAAAAGGCGCTGTTGTTTTATTGGGTGGAGAGCCCGGTATTGGCAAATCGACTTTAATTTTGCAAGTCGCTTTAGGTTTAACTCAAAAAGTCCTTTATGTATCTGGCGAAGAAAGTCAAAATCAAATTAAAATGCGTGGCGAGCGTCTGGGTTCTAAAAACACCTCTTGCCTGATTTTAACCGAAACCAGCACCCAACAAATATTTAGTGTTATTGAAGAAGTGCAACCCGAAGTGGTGGTAATTGATTCCATCCAAACCTTACACACCAGCACTGTTGATGCCTTGCCGGGAAGTGTTACGCAAATAAGAGAAACCGCTGCTGAACTCATAAAATTTAGCAAAGAAACCAATACCCCTGTTATTTTAATCGGGCATATTACCAAAGAAGGCGTGATTGCCGGACCAAAAATATTAGAACATATGGTAGATGTGGTGCTTCAGTTTGAAGGCGACCGCAATCATTTGTATCGGATTTTACGCTCTCAAAAAAATCGATTTGGCTCTACGTCCGAATTAGGTATTTACGAGATGCAACAAAATGGTTTACGCGAAGTGGCAAACCCGTCTGAATTATTAATTTCCGAAAAGGATATTGCACTAAGCGGATCGGTAATTGCTGCAACATTAGAAGGACATCGCCCATTTATGATTGAAGTTCAAGCCTTGGTAAGTTCGGCAGTTTACGGTACCCCTCAAAGGTCTTCAACAGGCTACAATATCAAACGCCTGAATATGATGTTGGCTGTTTTAGAAAAGCGCGCCGGATTTAAATTGGGCGCTAAAGATGTGTTTTTAAATATTGCCGGAGGTATTAGCGTTGATGATCCCGCCATAGATTTAGCAGTCATTGTGGCGATTTTATCATCTAATCAAGATGTGGCGATTCCTCAAAATTATTGCTTTGCAGCAGAAGTCGGTTTGGCCGGTGAAATTCGTCCCGTTAATCGGATAGAGCAACGTATTTTAGAAGCTGAGAAAATGGGATTCGATGCTATTATGATTTCGAAATTCGCCAAACTCAGCAAAACAAAATTTAATATTACGGTTTTAAGAGCGTCAAAAGTTGAGGATGTTTTTAAAGCGCTATTTTGATGATTCGCGTCATTTTATTTCCTCACAAAATCACTAAAAGCATATCTTTGCAGCATGATTGATAAACAAATAAAAGTTATTGAAAAGGCCGTTTTGGTGGGTGTTATCACTCAAAATCAAAACGAAGAACAATCTAAAGAATTTTTAAATGAGCTGGCTTTTTTAACATTAACAGCCGGTGGCGAAGCGATAAAATGCTTTACTCAAAAACTAGAATTACCCAATCCTAAAACCTATTTAGGCATTGGCAAACTTGAAGAAATTGCGAAATATATCAAAGAAAATGAAATAGAAACAGTCATTTTTGATGATGAATTGAGTCCGGCTCAATTTAGAAATATCGAAAAAATTTTAGAATGTAAGGTTATAGATCGAACCAATCTAATTCTCGATATTTTTGCGCAACGTGCTCAAACTTCTTATGCCAGAACACAAGTAGAAAAAGCCCAATGCGAATATATGTTGCCGCGCCTAACGCGCTTGTGGACGCACTTACAAAAACAAAAAGGCGGTATGGGAATGCGCGGTCCTGGTGAAACCGAAATAGAAACCGACCGTCGTATTATTCGTGATAAAATTGCGCTGCTTAAAGAAAAGCTAAAAACTATCGATAAACAAATGGCAGTACAGCGTAAAAATAGAGGTAAAATGGTACGCGTGGCCATAGTTGGCTATACCAATGTTGGGAAATCTACTTTGATGAACGCCATCAGCAAAAGCGATGTTTTTGCCGAAAATAAATTGTTTGCCACGCTAGATACTACGGTTAGAAAAGTGGTTATCAAAAATATTCCGTTTTTAGTTACCGATACGGTTGGCTTTATCAGAAAATTGCCAACTCAATTGGTAGAATCGTTTAAATCGACTTTAGATGAAGTACGCGAAGCTGATTTATTGTTGCTCGTTGTAGATATCTCGCATCCAAATTTTGAGGATCACATCGCTTCGGTTAACCAGATATTAGCTGATATAAAAAGTGCTGATAAACCAACCATTTTGGTGTTTAATAAAATTGATGCCTACCATCCACAAACCATTGATGGAGATGATTTGATAACTGAAAAAACAAAGGTTCACTATACTTTAAAAGAATGGCAAGCAACTTGGATGAGTAAGTTAAATGGTAAGTGTTTGTTTATATCGGCACTTGAAAAAGAGAATTTCGAGAACTTTAAAGAAGCTCTTTTTGAAGCCGTAAAACAGATTCACATTACCCGATTCCCTTATAATGATTTTTTGTATCAGGAATTTGAAGAGGAGTCTTAACGCTTTATTTATCAGCAGTATTATCTAGAAATCGTAATTAAATCCCAAACCAAATAATTCTCTTATTTGAAACCCTTTAAAGGCGTTATCATTGTAAATTGATTGAAAGGAAAACTTGGTTGATAAATGGTTATTGACTTTCATCGAAACATTCGTCGTATAATCTATGTCAATATTTTGAGGCGATTCTAAATAATCTGAAAAGAATATTAAAATATTTTCCATAGTTACATTTTGCATGATTATAAATTTACCATAACCCGCTGCGCTAAAACCCAATTCATATTTACTGCGTTTTCCAAATTCAACACCAAAATAAGCGTTGTTAGGTAAGGTAAATTTTTCATCAACCATAGTTAATTTAGATGTTGCTGGCGCAATATTAAACTTCAACTCATTGCTTTTCTTCCATTGCATTCCGGGACCAAAACTTAAGACTGCTGGTGACATAAAATTGGTGTGTTCGGTTCTAATTTCTTTGCCGTTTGAATTTTTTTTATAGATATAGCCAACTGTAAATTGCGTTTGAATATTAACGAAAGCCGAATAATACCAATTTTTAGATGCTTTTTTACCCACTACAGAATTAAATTCAAATCGGTCGTCAGTTTTCTTTACAAAGTCAACATTTTTATTTTTTGTCAGTCCGTAAGATGCTATCATTTTAGTATCCCAAGTGATATTTTTTCTTACAAAGTTAAAATCATAATCTAAACCCAAGTTACCCGCCACAGTATTTTCACCCCCGGTTACCCAATTTGAAAACCCAAACTGACTAAATAAAAATACAATATGCCCTTTATTAGACCAACCTTCTTTGTCCTCAATTTTTAATTCCTGCGCAAAAGTTAAGGTTGTACCAAAAACTAATAACAATATTAAAGTCGATCTTTTCAATTCCGTTTTTTAAAAACACAAAAGTAAAAAATTGTCTTAAAGTATAAAATGATTAGATATCCTTTTTAAATAAAGGGACGTTTGAGCAAGCTTCGCCATACATCAAACTTTTTACAACGGGTTGCAGTTTTTGAATTAATAAACTAAATGCAGAATTTGGAATTGGTTTTTTAGAACAGCCTTTAATAATAACCGATTTATCTTTATAAAGTGTTAAATCAATTGTGTTTAGTAGCTCAGAAAAAAGAACTGTTTCTAATAAATTTAAGTCGCCAACTACCACTTTTTTAGCATAATTCACCAAGTGAGAGCTCACCAATAAATAAGCCCAAGAAGGAATAATGGCGTCAGAACTACAACTGATAGCTACAAAACAATTGGAATATTGTTCCCAATGGTGTGCTGAAACAAAATTTCTAAAATCTTTTTCTTTAAGGATAATACCCTCATTCAACCAAGGTGCAATGTCTAAAACCACGCGATTACCGTTAGGATAATAATCTTCTAAATTTATGGTAATCAGTTTACTATTAGCAACTCTGTTAATAATGGCGTCCATTTTAAGAATTCTATTTTAAAGAAATCCAAGCTCTAACTTTGCTTCTTCGCTCATTAAATCTTGAGTCCAAGGCGGATCAAAGGTAATTTCAACTTCGGCATTGTTAACTTCTTCAATGGTTTTAACTTTTTCTTCAACTTCAACAGGTAATGTCTCGGCTACAGGGCAGTTAGGTGATGTTAAGGTCATTAAAATTTTGATGTCATTATTTTCGTTTACAAAAACATCATAAATCAAACCTAATTCATAGATATCTACGGGAATTTCGGGGTCGTAAATGGTTTTTAAAACCTCTACAATTTTTACGCCTAAATCTTTTTTTTCAGTGGTTTCCATAAAATTGTTGTTTATAAGCGTTCTAAATAGTGGCAAATATAAACAATTAGTTTTTTATTTTAGCTTGATAAGCCAAGGCATACCATTTTATTTGCTTAACCATTGAAACCAATCCATTAGCGCGGGTTGGCGATAGATGTTCTTTTAAGCCAATTTGGTCAATAAAAGCTGTATCGGCATCCAAAATTTCTTGAGGTGTTTTATTAGAAAACACACGCAATAACAAGGCAATAATTCCTTTTGTAAGAATAGCATCGCTATTGGCGCTAAACACAATTTTATCATTTATTAAATCGGCGTGAAGCCAAACTTTAGATTGACATCCTTTTATTAAATTGTCATCTGTTTGAAATTCAGGCTTTATAATGCTTAGTGATTTTCCTAATTCAATCAAATATTCATAACGTTCCATCCAATCATCAAACATTGAAAACTCATCTATAATTTCTTCTTGTATTACTTTGATACTCATTTTTAAAACTTATTTTTGCAAAGTTAATCACAATGTTTTTGATACAAAATTATAATGAGTAAACTTTTAATTGTAGGTACCGTAGCTTTTGATGCTATTGAGACGCCATTCGGCAAAACCGATAAAATATTGGGTGGTGCTGCTACTTATATCAGCCTTTCGGCTTCAAAATTTGGAATAAAATCGGGAATTGTTTCGGTTGTTGGGGGCGATTTTCCTAAAAGCCATCTTAAAATGCTTGAAGAAAATGGTATCGATACAACTGGAATTGAAATTAAAAAAGAAGGCAAAACATTTTTTTGGAGCGGTAAATATCACAACGATTTAAATGTAAGAGATACCTTAATAACGGAACTCAATGTTTTAGCCGATTTTAATCCGATTGTCCCCAAAAACTTTATTGATGCTGAATTTTTAATGTTAGGTAATTTACACCCAGCTGTGCAAATGGGCGTGATAAATCAAATGCCTATGCGTCCAAAATTAGTGGTTTTAGACACTATGAATTTTTGGATGGATAACACGCTTAATGAATTAATGGAAGTAATTAAAAAAGTAGATGTTATCACTATTAATGATGAAGAAGCGCGTCAATTAAGTGGCGAATATTCTTTGGTAAAAGCAGCGCATAAAATTCACACTATGGGCCCAAAATATGTAGTAATTAAAAAAGGTGAACACGGCGCATTGCTTTTTAACAATGGTAATGTATTTTTTGCTCCGGCGTTACCTTTAGAAGAAGTTTTTGACCCAACAGGTGCTGGTGATACTTTTGCTGGTGGTTTTATCGGTTATTTAGTCAAAACCAAAGATTTGTCTTTTAGCAATATGAAAAATGCTATTATTTATGGTTCTAATTTAGCGTCGTTTTGTGTCGAAAAATTCGGCACTCAAAAAATGGAATCCCTATCCCAAATTGAGATTCAAGATCGCTTATTGCGATTTAAGGAACTTACCCAATTTGATATTGACCTCGAATAATATGACCAAACAAGTCTCTAAAATAAATTAACTATGAGCGATGCTATAAAACATGAATGCGGAATAGCAATGCTTAGGCTGCTAAAACCCTTACAATTTTATAAAGATAAATACGGCACTTCTTTTTACGCCATCAACAAAATGTATTTGATGATGGAAAAACAGCACAATCGCGGTCAAGATGGTGCCGGATTTGCGAGTATCAAATTTAATGACATTCCTGGAACGCGCTATATAAGCCGAATTCGTTCAAACAACGCTCAACCCATTCAGGATATTTTTCAACAAATTAATGAGCGCTTAAATGAAGGCATAAAAGAACATCCTGAGTATGAAAATGATGTCGAGTTGCAAAAAAAAGAATTACCTTATTTGGGTGAATTATTTTTAGGCCATGTTCGTTACGGCACTTTTGGTAAAAATAGCATTGAAAGTGTGCACCCTTTTTTAAGACAAAGCAATTGGAAGCACAAAAACCTAATTGTTGCCGGCAATTTTAATATGACCAATTCTGATGAGTTGCTTCAAGAACTTATTGACCTAGGTCAACATCCAAAAGAAGAAACAGATACCGTGACTGTAATGGAAAAAATTGGTCACTTTTTAGATGATGAAGTCGCAAAAACCTATCTTAAATTTAAAGAATTAGGCGTCAACAAAAAAGAAGCTTCTCCGCTTATCGGCAAAGAATTAAACATTCAGCGCATTCTAGAACGCTCCTCAAAAAATTGGGATGGTGGTTACGTAATGGCTGGTTTAATTGGTCATGGCGATGCTTTTGTATTTAGAGACCCTTCAGGAATTAGGCCCGCATATTTTTATCAAGATGATGAAATTGTAGTAGTTGCTTCAGAACGACCTGTAATTCAAACAGTTTTTAATGTCCCGTTCGAATCTGTTATTGAGCTAGAACCCGCTCATGCCATTATCATTAAAAAAGACGGGCTGGTTACAGTTGAGAAAATTAAAGAACCCCTCTTAAAACAGGCTTGTTCTTTTGAGCGAATTTATTTTTCAAGAGGTAGCGACGCTGTTATTTATCAAGAACGCAAAAAACTCGGTAAACTTATCTTTACAGATGTTTTAAAAAGTATTGACAACGATATAAAAAATACCGTTTTTTCTTATATCCCAAATACCGCCGAAACTTCTTTTTATGGGATGACCGAAGCCGCCGAAGACTTTTTAAACCAAAACAAGTTACAGCGAATTTTAAAAGGTAAACGCACGATTTCTGCCGAAGATTTGAACCTGATATTATCGGAACGCCCTCGGGTAGAAAAAATCGCCATTAAAGATGTTACCTTGCGAACTTTTATTGCTGATGACAACAGTCGAGATGAATTGGTAGAACACGTTTATGATGTAACTTATGGCGTTGTAAAACCCACCGATAATTTAGTGATTATTGACGATAGTATTGTTCGCGGTACCACGCTTAAAAAGAGCATCATCAAAATTTTAGATCGATTACATCCTAAAAAGATAGTCGTAGTTTCGTCGGCACCACAAATTCGCTACCCCGATTGTTATGGTATTGACATGGCGCGTTTAGAAGATTTTATTGCTTTTAAAGCAGCATTAGAATTGCTAAAAGACACAAACCAATATCATATCGTTGAAGAAGTTTATCAAAATTGCAAAACCAAAAACACACCTTTGAATACCGAAAATTTTGTAAAGGCTATTTACAACCCATTTACAGATATTCAAATTTCAAAAAAAATAGCCGAAAAATTAAAATCAGAAACGATTAGAGCCGAAATTGAGGTGATTTATCAAACCGTCGAAAATTTGCATATCGCTTGCCCTAAAAACAAAGGCGATTGGTATTTTACTGGAAATTATCCTACAAAAGGTGGTATAAGAGTTGTCAATAATGCTTTTGTAAACTTTTATGAAGGCAATAAAAAACGGGCTTACTAATGTTGACAAAATCTAAATATATCTTGTTATTTTTGGTAAGTTCTACCTTGTTCTATTCTTGTAAATCAACCAAGGTAAATACTAATTTCCCCTTTAAATTAATTGAAACTAGTTATTATCGCTGGAGTGGTGGCCAACCCGGGGTAAAAGGCACTAATGTAGTTCTTAAAATACGCAATGCGAACTTAACTAATTTTGAAGCCGATTCCATTTATTTTAACAATAAAGTAGTAAAAGCAGAAACTCATATCAAAAAAGATACAATTATTTTTATGGGATATTTTACCGAGTATAAGGCTCCCGTAGATTTAGAATTAACCCCTCAATTAAATAATAAAATTCCTTTATTGGCTTTTCAAAATCCTTATCATCTCATTGATAATGAGGCCATTTTTACCTATTTTTTAAATGGCAAAAAACAATTTATCAAGATTTCTAATCTGAAAGAAACCGATAAAAATTATTATCCTTAAAATAAATTAACAATTCCTTAATACCAATAATACTGCACAATTATAAATTGGCACAGATTTTGAAATGTTGTTAACGCATTCAATTAAAAACTTAGGTTAAAATATTGAGAAGCGGGATTTTTTAAAACAGAAAATAAGAATTTGAAAATAAGTTAGGTTTGGTTAGTTAATTTGGTTAATCTCATTAACCATAAAGGGTTCGGAAATACTTCTGAACCCTTTTTAATTTTAAGAATTGTAAACTTTTAATTATTTTTTTGTAGCCATAAAATCAGCATTCATAAAAACGTAATCATTACCTGCTGCATATACGTGACAATTACTGCAAAATTTAGCCCACTTACTGGTTCCAGTGCTAATGTCGCCATCGGCACCCATCACAAAACCCCAATCGCCAGTTTGCGGTGAAGAACCTTCTTTTTGTTTAATCATCACTGTTAAAATAAATTTTTCACCTTTATCGTAAGCTGCTTTATCTTTAAAAGTTTCTTTAACTAAAATCGTTCCTTCAGCATACTTATAAGGAGCATGTCCCTGTTGAGTTCCTTCGCCAACACTGTTTATGTAAATTTCTCTAAAAGCCTTTGTCCCATTGTGTTTATTCGATAAAAACCCTGTGGGATCGCCTGTGTTTGGGGCATCTTTGGTAATTTTATACCAAGATTTATAGCCATCCCAAGGTTTATCAATATGATACTTTTTTAAGGGTTTGTAATCATTTTTAGGAGATTTAAAAGCGGTTAAACCGATAAAGCTTGCCGCAAAAACGAATAAGGTAATTGATGATTTAATTTTCATAAGAATTGTTTTTTTAAGTTATTTTTTAAGTGTACGGATATAGTTGACTAAATCCCAACGATCTGATTCTTTAATAATTGGACCCCATTTTATCATGGGACCTCGTCCGTTTGTCATTTTCCAAAATAGCTCACCGTCTAGTTGTACTTGAACGCGTTCTGAAGTTAAATTAGCAGGACTAGGCGTTAAAGCTTTTCCGCCTATACCATCGCCAAGTCCTTTTACTCCATGGCAAACAACACAGAATTTATTAAAAATTACTGCACCATTTTTTGCAGATGATTTTAATTTTGGTGTCATGACAGGGTTTTTAATTGCTTTTGCCGATTCTGGAGCTTTCCAAGGTTCTTGTTCAAATAAATTAAAGCTCATTAAAATCAAAGCAACAGCAACTACAAAGATTGATTTTTTCATAAATAAAAATATTATCGCAAGCTTAGTCGCCCCATAATAATTTCATTACATCTAAACAAAAATCTATTTTTTTGCAAGCGTTCTGAGGTAGTTCACTATAAACCAAATATCCTCTTCCGAAAATTCATCTTTGTATTTGGGCATTTTGCCTTTACCTTCGCCAATTTTCCAAAATAGCTCACCATCGGTTTGCAACTGGAATCCCTTTGAGGAAAAATCGATTAGAGGGGAATTAAATTTTTTGGCTTTTTCGCCATCACCAAGTCCTAATTCACCATGACAAGATGCACAATTTGAAGCGTATTGGTATTTCCCTTCTTCTAAAGAGTAGTCGTAATTATCTGCCTTTATTGGATTTACCAATAACTTGGCTTTCTCTGGCGCTATCCAAATATCTGAATTTTGAGCATAGCACTTATTTGAAAAGGTGCAAACTAATACTATAAAGGCATATATTATGTTGTTAAATGTCATTGACTTTTATCAAAAAGTCAAATATAATAAAAAACTAATATTCAGTGAGTCTTCCTATTTTTTACTTAAAAATCGAATTTAATTCCCTGAGCCAAAGGTAAACTAGTTGAATAATTTATCGTATTGGTTTGACGGCGCATATAGGCTTTCCAAGCATCAGAGCCCGATTCGCGTCCACCACCTGTTTCCTTTTCGCCACCAAAAGCGCCACCAATCTCGGCTCCTGATGTGCCGATATTCACATTTGCAATGCCACAATCTGAGCCCGCTTGCGATAAAAATAATTCCGATTCGCGCATATTTGTTGTCATAATGGCCGATGATAAGCCTTGAACCACATCATTTTGAATGGCAATAGCGTTGGATACCGCGCCACTATATTTTATCAAATACAGCAATGGCGCAAAAGTTTCATTTTGAACTACTTCATAATGATTTTCAACTTCAGCAATTGAGGGCGATACATAACAACCGCTTTCATATCCTTTTCCTGTTAAAACCTTACCTTCAACGAGCATATTTCCACCTTGTTGTTTTACCTTTTCTAGCGCCGAAAGATAAATTGCAACAGCGGCTTTATCTATAAGTGGTCCGATATGATTATTTTCGTCGAGCGGATTTCCAATGCGCAGTTGACTATAAGCACTCACTAATTTGTCTTTAACCTGATTGTAAACACTTTCGTGGATGATTAATCGTCTGGTTGACGTACAGCGTTGTCCAGCAGTTCCAACAGCACCAAATAAAGCGCCGACAGTGGTCATTTCTAAATCGGCACTTGGCGTAACAATAATGGCGTTGTTTCCACCTAATTCTAACAGACTTCTACCTAAACGTTGCGCCACGGCTTGTGCCACAATTTTACCCATTTTAATAGAGCCTGTAGCTGATATTAAGGCTACATTTTTGTCGGTTGTCATCATTTCACCAACTTTATAATCGCCATTAATTAGGCAAGAAATGCCTTCGGGCAGGTTGTTTACTTTTAAAACTTGCTTGATAATGTTTTGACAAGCTACGCCGCATAAAGGCGCTTTTTCTGAAGGTTTCCAAATACAAACATCACCACAAACCCAAGCTAAAGCAGTATTCCAAGCCCAAACAGCTACGGGAAAATTAAATGCCGAAATAATACCGACAACGCCAAGTGGATGGTACTGGTCGTACATACGGTGACTCGGTCTTTCAGAATGCATGGTCAATCCGTGTAGTTGTCTTGATAAACCAACTGCAAAATCACAGATGTCAATCATTTCTTGCACTTCGCCCAAACCTTCTTGAAGAGATTTTCCCATTTCATACGACACTAATTGCCCAAGCGGATTTTTCAATTCCCTTAATTTTTCTCCAAATTGTCGAACCATTTCGCCTCGTTTTGGAGCGGGAATTAATCTAAACGATTTAAAAGCTTGGGTAGCCGAAGCGCTTATTTTGTCATAATCAGCTTTTGTTGCTGTACTCACTTTACCTATTAAAGTGCCGTCAACAGGCGAATAAGAAGCAATCATTTCGCCAGAACCAAAACTGTTTTGCCCAGTTGAATTTCCTTCATTTACGGCGTTTAGACCTAATATTTTTAAAGCCTCACCAATATTGATATTTTGATGTTCGGTTGTCATATCTTGTTAAATTATTTTCGTCAAAAATACGAAAATATATAGCGCTAAAAAAGCAACAGACTGCCTAATTTACAAATGCACCATCTCTATCAGCCCTTTTAAAAAATAAAAAATCCTTCTAAAAAATCAATTACTTTTGCCTTTACACTTAGTTAAAAGATGAATTTAACATCATTATTTAATATTAAATCTGCTTCCGATTTTGAAATATCGGCTTTAGCGATATTCAAATTTCAAGCAGAAAACAATAGTGTTTATCGCACTTTTTTAGATTATTTAAATTGTAATTATCAAACGGTTTCTTCACTTGATGTGATTCCTTTTTTACCCATTCAATTTTTTAAAACCCATCGCGTTTTATCGCTCGATAAACCTATTCAAGAAACTTTTTTAAGCAGCGGTACTACCGGAATGCGACAAAGCAAACATCTGGTAACCGATTTAGCACTTTATGAAACCAGTTATTTAAAAGGGTTTGAGCATTTTTATGGCGACATAACCGAATATACTGTTTTAGCTTTATTGCCTTCTTATCTCGACAGAAATGGTTCTTCATTGGTTTATATGGTTGCCGATTTAATAAAAAAATCGGGTAAACCAAAAAGCGGATTTTATCTCAATAATTTAGACGATTTGGCAAACACCTTAACGGAACTCGATCAAAAAGGCGAAAAAGTATTGCTTATAGGTGTTTCGTTTGCGCTATTAAACCTCATCGAAAGACAATCTTTTAATCTTAAAAATACCATTGTTATGGAAACGGGGGGTATGAAAGGACAACGAAAAGAATTGATTAGATACGAGTTACACCAACAACTTTGTTTAGGATTTGGCATTTCTAAAATCCATTCGGAATATGGAATGACCGAATTGCTGAGTCAAGCATATTCAAATGGAAATGGTCTATTTAACACACCTCCTTGGATGAAAATTTACATTCGCGACGCCGAAGATGCGCTGAGTATTTTGCCAAACGGACAAGTTGGTGGTATTAATGTGATAGATTTAGCTAATCTTAATTCCTGTTCATTTATTGCTACTCAAGATTTAGGAAAAATCCATAGTAATGGCCTCTTTGAAATTTTAGGGCGCTTTGATAATAGCGATATTAGAGGTTGTAATTTGTTGGTGGGGTAATACTTTACACCACTCTCAAAACAAAATAATTCTTTTTACCGCGTTGCAGCAACACAAA
>JAVHOP010000042.1:0-15957 GCA_036170135.1 Flavobacteriaceae bacterium
GTTTTTTCGTATAAGGTATTGCGGTGAGCTTCAACTGTTCTCGTGCTAATAAACAGTGTTTTAGCAATATCTTTGGTAGTATAGTCTTGAGCAATCATTTTTAAAATTTGGAATTCTCTTTGAGAAAGCGTTGCAACAATTTCCGGATTTTTCATTCCTTCTTCTTTTAGAGGTTTCCCCAATAAAGAATGCATCACTTTTTTATTGATTTCATCTGTAAAATATTCCTCGCCATTTATCACCCTTCTTATCGCTTCGGTTACGTGATTACCGGCTGCTTTTTTTGGCAGAAATCCTTTAGCTCCTAAATCTAAAACTTCCTTTATTGTTTTTACGTCGTCATAACTTGTCAATACAATAACTTCTGGTTTATCTTCAACGTCTTTTAATGCTTTTAAAACCTCAATACCATTGCAAAGTGGCATATTAATATCTAACAAAAGAACATCGGCATGATTTTCTTTAAACCAATTAATGGTTTCTTTACCATTCAAAGATTTTCCGATAACTTCCATATCGTCTTCAATATTGATAATAGCAGAAATGCCATCAATAATAATTTCGTGATCGTCGGCAATATGAACAGTATGTTTTTTACTCATGATATTTATTTTAAGGGATTAGTTTAATGATGAATTAACATGTTTTAATGTCAAAGGTAACTTAATAATATATTTTGTGCCAATTTTTGGGTTAGATTCTCTATTGATGATTCCATTTAATAATGAGACACGTTGTTGTATATTTTTTAATCCGAAACATTTAGATTTTTCCTTAATTAAATCTCGGTCAATTCCAATGCCGTTATCATTAATTTCTAAAACAAACCACTCGTCATTTTTTATTGAAAATTTAATACTAGCTTTTGTAGCTTTAGAATGTTTTACAATATTAGAGGTGATTTCTTGTATAATTCTGAATATATTTTGTTTTTTTTCTATTTCAAAATTAGTTTCTTGATATCCCGTGTTTTTAAAAGTGAAGTTAATTTTTTTTGAATCATTATAATTGGTACAAACCTCTAAAGTTGCAGCTACTAAGCCGCTTTCTATAAGCTGTTTAGACATTAATCCTTGCGAAATATTGCGCGTTTCATGTAAAGCATCATAGGCTAGTTGCCTAATCTTTTCTAAATATTCAACCTTTAATCGGTCTTTTGTGTTTTTAGGATTTAAAACCGCTTCTATATAAAATGACATTGCTGATAAAACTTGGCTTAAACTATCGTGTAATTCTTCACCAAATTTTAATTTTTCGTTTTCTTGAGCTTCAAACAGCGCATACAAAAACTTCTTTTCTTGAATTTTTTTTTCGGTTATATCTTCTTTTAAAGCGATATAGTTAGTGATGATTCCTTCGTTATCTTTTACGGGTGTTATAATGGCACTTTCCCAATAAATACAGCCGTCTTTTTTCTTATTTTTAAACTCACCCTTCCAATTTTTACCACTAGAGATTGTTTTCCACAAATTTTTGTATTCTGTTTTTGAAGTATAGCCAGTACTCAAAATATGTGGATTCTTTCCTTTTACATCTTTAAATGAATACCCTGTAACCTCTTCAAATTTTGGATTTACAAATTCAATATTTCCCTTTACATCGGTAATAACAACAATTGTTGGACTTTTTTCGATGGCTCTGTACAATTTATTAACCAATTGCACATTTTCTTTCTCTTTGGTAATATCTGTTCCTAAACTAATAATGCTGTTTTCGGTTCCTTTAGAAAACTGCCATGAAAACCATTTAGCGGTACCGTCTTTGCACCGTATTTTACGTTCGTAATTTATATGCTCTATATCGGTATGGTCATTAAAAGCACTTCTAATAAATTTTTTTGATTGGAGGCAGGCTTCTTTTGAGAAAAAAGTATTATCCCACCAGCCTTGTCCTAAAACTTCTTCGATGCTATAACCCGTTAATTTTAAAACTGAGGGCGTTCCAAAAGTAATATTGGTATGATTATCAGTAACCAAAACGATAGAACTTATTTGGTTTAAAATTAAGGAATGTTCTAACAACATACGTTCCCGTTTAATTTGAATGGTAACATCTTTTACAATACCCATTAATTTATTGGGTTTGTGTTCTTTGTCAAAAGTTACTTCACCTCTTGCATTTACCCATATTATTGAACCATTTGGCAATAACAAGCGGTGATTAATATGATAAGGGCTACAATTTTCAATCGCAATTTTTAATGATTTTTCTACTTTTGGTCGGTCCTTGGGATGAACTCGTGTTAAGAGTTCTTTAAAACTAAAAACATTTTTAGATTTGTCTAAATCGAATATTTTGTGTGTATTTCCCGATACTTCAACGGTATTTGTTTTAATGTCAAATATTAAAAAGCCGAGTTTGGAAACTTCAATGGCCAAATCTAGTTTACTATTTTGATCTTTTAATTGTAAAAGTTCGTTATTGCGTTTGGTTACATCTATAAAAGTTCCTAAAAGCGATTTTTTATGAGTGTTTTCATCGGTAAAAAAATCTGCTAAAATATTTATCCACCTAATCGTGCCATTTGAATATATGACCCTGATATCAATTGCTAATTTTTTATTTTTTTTGATAGAAATATAAAATGATCTCAGCAGTTTTATACGATCCTGGGGATGTATCAAATTCTCTAATAAATACTTAGGTGTATAATATTTTAATGGATTGAGTCCGCTTAATTTTATAAATTGTCTATCAAGTTTAACCTTTTGTAAGTCTAAACTTATTTCAATGTTAAAAACCTCGGATAATTTTTGAGCTTGTTGTAAAAACTTTTTCTTTTTTATTAAATCTCTTTTATCCTCTTGTTTTTGGGTAATATCTTCAATTGATGAAATGATACCTTTTATGTTATCTGCATCATCTTTTAATAGAGTATTGTGCCAATGGCAAATTATAATTTCGCCATTTTTTTTAAGCGATTCGTTAATGTTATCGGTTTTGCCAACCTGATTCAAAAGATCTTTAAAAAGAATTGTCGCAGTTTCTTCTAATCCTTTTGGCACGGTTAATTCGAAACAAGTTTTGCCAATGGCTTCGGCTGCGGTATAGCCAAAAACTTCTTCAGCAGTTTTGTTCCAATTTACAACCTTAAAATCTAAATCCCAAGTAATGGTTGCCAAAGGCGCTTGTTCTATATAATTAGTCAAAGTTTCAACCGTTTGCAAGGAGCTTGAAAGGATTTCATTAGCTTTGATTTCTCTATTAATTACAGCCAATAATTTAGAAAGAGATTCAGTAAAAAAATAATCTTTAAAGCCAATTTCAAGCAAACTTAGCGCTTTTAATTCGTTATTTTTTGAGGTAATGAGTAGGTGAGGAATCTTGGAAAAATTTGTTTTAAAGACCTTTAAAGAATCGTCAATTTTAGAGGTGAAAACTAAAACGCAATCAGCTTGATGTTGATTTATAGCTCTATCATACAATGCGATATCTTCAATTTCGGCAATATTAAAATCGGAGAGAAGCCTTTTTGATTCTTTGTAAAAGGCAGAATTAAAGTCCCTTGTTTTATGATAAATTAACAGATTCTTCATTCTAAAACTTATTGATATCTATATAAAATTTTTAAACTTTAAATAAATATAAAAGTAAACGAGGGATTCAATACCAATATATTATGTGCGAAAAGTACTAACAATTTCGGTATTAAGCAAATATCCAGAGCTTTTTTTATACAATGTTTCAATTTACAATCATCATAAATTAACTTATCTTAGAGCCCAATTTTATTTAAATATATGAGCCAAAAAAAGAGACTTTTTTTAATAGATGCGTTTGCATTAATATTTCGGGGTTATTACGCATTAATTAAAAATCCTAGAATCAATTCAAAAGGCATGGATACCTCCGCCATTTTAGGCTTTATGAATTCTTTATTAGATGTGATTAAACGAGAAAATCCCGATCATTTGGCGGTTGCTTTTGATAAAGGAGGCTCGGTTGCACGGTCTGAAGCTTATGCCGAATATAAAACAAACCGACTTAAAACACCCGAAGCTATTAGCATAGCAATTCCATATATCCACAGCATTCTTAAAGCGATGCGTATTCCAATCATAGAAAAAGCCGGTTTTGAAGCCGATGACTTAATTGGCACTTTGGCAAAAAAAGCCGAAAAGGAAGGTTTTGAAACCTATATGGTTACGCCCGATAAAGATTATGCCCAATTGGTTTCTGATAATATTTTTATGTACAAACCTTCTCGGATGGGCAACGGTATCGAAATTTGGGGCGTTGAAAAGGTAAAAGAAGTATTTGAAGTTGACAACCCCTTACAAGTTATCGATTATTTAGGGATGTGCGGCGATGCCGTTGACAACATTCCGGGTTTGCCAAGTGTAGGCGAAAAAACAGCCAAAAAATTTATAAAAGAGTTCGGTAGCATGGAAAACTTGCTGGCAAATACTGATAAAATTCCTGGCAAACTCCGTGAAAAAATTGAAGCTAATAAAGAATTGGGTGTCTTATCTAAAAAGTTAGCTACCATTATGTTAGATTGCCCAGTGGTTTTTGATGAAGCCGATTTTGAAATGTCTGTTCCTAATTTTGAAGAAGCTTCAAAAATATTTGAAGAATTAGAATTCCGCCGTATGGCAGAGCAATTTTATAAACTTTTTGGCACAAAATCAAAGCAAAGTGAAACGCAAATAGATGCGCCTATAAAAGAAGAAAACTTTAACGAAAAGCCAAACGCCGTTAAAACACAAAGCCCCGCTAACTTTCAATTCAATTTATTCACAACGCCAAACGAAACAGTTGTACCTAAAAAAACTACTAATACAAATGCGGGTTTTTATCAATTTGTCAATACGGGCATGGGCAGAAACTTGCTTTTAGCTAAATTGTTAAAACAAGAGTTGGTGGCAATTGCGCTTAATAAATCTTCGGATAACAATTTAATATATACCCTTGACGGATTGAGCTTTTGTTATGAAGATAACAAAGCCTATTTTGTGAACTTACCTCGAGATTTTGCCGAAACAAAACATATTTTAGAAGTATTTAAACCTTTTTTTGAATCGGAATCAATCTTGAAAACCGGACAGAGTCTTAAGTTATTATACAAGTATTTATATCAATTTGACTTAAAACTAAAAGGTCCGCTTTTTGATATCAAAATTGCGCATTACCTGCTAGAACCAGATAGGCAACATGATAAAGAAACTTTGGCGCAACGCTATTTAAATTACACACTAACTTCTAAAGAAACCATTTTAGGCAAAGGAAAATTACAAACTGAATTTACCGATTTATCCTTATCAGATCAAGCTAATTTTTCGGTAGAATCGGCTGTTCTTTTCTTTAGATTGCAACCAATTTTCGAAAGAAAACTCATTGAAAAAGAACTTCTAAGTCTTTATAACAATATTGAACTAAAACTGTTGCCAGTTTTAGCTAAAATGGAATTGGAAGGTATTAAATTAGATACCACCTTTTTAAAAAGCCTATCATCCGATTTACAAAACGACATCGTTAATCTTGAAAAAACCATTTATTTAGAAGCTGGCGAAGAATTTAATTTGGCATCGCCTAAACAATTGGGTATTGTATTATTCGAGAATTTAAAACTCATCGATAAACCAAAGAAAACAAATACAGGACAGTATGCTACAGGTGAAGAAATTTTATCAAAACTTGCGGTTGAACATCAAATAGTTGCCGATATTTTAAGCTGGCGTGGTTTGATTAAACTTCAAAATACTTATGTAGATGCTTTGCCAAAAGAAGTCAATAAAAATACTGGCAGAATTCATACCACATTTAGTCAAACGGTAGCGGCAACCGGGCGGTTGAGTTCTATAAATCCAAATCTGCAAAACATTCCCATACGCACCGAGCGTGGTAAACTGGTGCGCAAAGCATTTGTGCCAAAAGACGAAAATCATCTGTTATTATCTGCCGATTATTCTCAAATTGAATTGCGCTTAATTGCCGAAATGAGTGGTGATAGTGCGATGAAGCAGTCGTTTTTAAACGGTGAAGATATTCATAAAGCAACTGCTGCAAAGGTGTTTAATATTCCTATAAATGAGGTTACTAAAACACAGCGAAGTCAAGCCAAGACCGTTAATTTCGGAATTATTTACGGTGTTTCGGCTTTTGGCTTGAGTCAGCAAACCAATCTGAGCAATAAAGAATCTAAAGAATTAATCGAAGCATATTTTAAATCATACCCAACTTTACAAACCTATATAGCTAGTCAAATTTCCTCAGCTCACGAAAATGGTTATGTAAAAACGTTGCTAGGCAGACGTCGTTATTTGAGTAATATCAATTCGCAAAATGCTATGGTGCGTTCAGGCGATGAGCGAAATGCTGTAAATGCGCCCATTCAAGGAACCGCTGCCGATATTATAAAAATAGCTATGATTGCCATTGATAAGCGTTTGACAGATGAACATTTTAAATCAAAAATGCTATTGCAAGTTCATGATGAGTTGGTTTTTGATGTTCCAAAAGATGAGGTTGAATCACTTACTAAAATGGTGAAATTTGAAATGGAAAACGCTTACAAACTCAGCATTCCTTTACTCGTTGATATTGGTACAGGCAACAACTGGCTTGAAGCGCATTAAACAAAGTTTAGTTTACTTGATAAACCGATAAGTAACCTTAATCAAAAAGTTATTGTCGGCTTTTTCAGTAAAAACCTGATTGTTTAAACTCCTAAATAAATGATCGGTTGGGTCTTGTAATCCCGATTTACCTTGAGACCACACTAAAAATATTTCGGAACCTGGTGTATATTCCCATCTAATAACTAAATTAGAGCGGAATTGAACATACGAAAAATCGGGATTATCTATGGTGTAATCTACACTGCCATTGACATCTTCATCAACTGAATAAATCGAATTATTATAAGAAATCTGATTGGCATTAAACAAATGAAAACGGTCGTATAAATTATTTGCAACCGGATTGGTAATATATTTAAAGTTGCTATAGCGCCCTCTTGAAATAAATGGCTCACCATAATATTGAATTGTTAAATTCGGATTTACAGTATAATTTATCCTTAATGCAGCGCTAATAGTTTGTTGGTCAATTTCGGCATCAATATATCTTGGTGTTCCATTAAAACTGGTTTCGGTAACATATTGTGTTTTATTTGGATTCTTCTCATACGATGGCGCTAATGAAATACTCAAGGTATTTAATGGCTGATAAGATATTGCTGATTCAAACCGTAAGAACGAAAAATTATTTTGCTTGGCTTGCGAATAAATATACCCAGCATTGAACCTTAACTTTTTACGAGAATCAGTACCGATAAACATAAAGCTAATATTTTCTCTTGAATAACGGAAACGAGGACCGCCTCTTAAAATGGTATTGGTATAAATTCTAGGTTTATGTGATAAACCAATCTCTGCCCACCAAAAGTTTTTAAATTCAGCGTGGCTGTTTAAATCATATTCCATTCGGTTAAAATTACCGTCAAAATCATAAGTTGAAAATTGCTTTACATTTGATCTAATAGACCTAAAAGCGCCAACTGGTTTTAAGGTTGTGTGGTCAATTTCAATAATTTGAAAAATTTGGTCCGCTTGACGAAGGTAACCGATATCATTTAATTCTAATTCGGGGGAGCGCCAAGTTACACCAGAAAAATAATTCCAATTGCCACTGCCTATTTTACCAAATAATAGTTTTCCGCCCGTACCTGTAAGTGAGGTTCGGTTTAAATCGACACTCACATGATTAGCGTCAACACGTTGAAATAAATGGGTTAATGAGGTTTGCGTTTCGGCTATGGCTGTTTTGCTGCCACTAACTTGACTCATAATGATATTTCCTTCAATAAAATATTTTCTATCCTTCCACTGATGTTTAAAATCGATGCCTCCCGTATAAGCTGATTTTCGCAAAAAATCTAAATTACTGTCAAGATTTCTATTTGTAGCCGTAAAAATTCCACCGATATAATCATTTTTATTGTTAAAATCTTTTTGTAAACGGCCTACAAAATAGTTAGTAAAAGGCTCTACCAATTCGTTTCTTCGGGTGCCATTGTTGTCAATTTCGGCAAATTCTTTACTGGTCATACTTTCTAAAACACCAATAGACCAGCCACTTTTAGTTTTTCCGCTAAATTTTGCCGCACCTAAAATAGTTGTGTTATTTGGTTGGTTAACAAACTCACCTGAGTTTGTATTTGGATAAGCTTGCGGACTTCTGCCAATGCGTCTTGAAAAGAAAAGATTATCTCGATTTTCGGCAAATTGGAAATCAAAAATATTTTTATTTTCGACGAAAAATGGTCGCTGCTCATTGAAAAATATTTCAAAACCATCTAGTGAAATCGCTGCCGGATCAGCTTCAACTTGTCCAAAATCCGGATTCACGGTTAAGTCGAGTGTCAAATCGTTGGTAACACCAATTTTTGCATCAATACCCCCATTGACATTATAGTTAGAGCCCGTTCTAAAAGGGTTTCCTTGTTCTTTAGGATAGGTATTTAATTTTGTTACTGTAAAGGGTTGAACTTCAAATTGTTTTTGTTGTTCAATATTCTTTAAACCGCGCAATTCGCCGAATTCGCTTATCCATCCTGGCGCATCTTTAGGTATGCGTTGCCAAACCGAACGCTCATCTTTTCTAAACAATTGACGAACAACCTGCAAGCCCCAAGATTGTTCTTCGGCTTTCCCAAAACGCAATTGGCTAAAAGGAATTTTCATTTCGGCTGTCCAACCATTATCGTTAATTTCGGAAGCAACATACCAAATCGGATTCCAACTATCATCCCAATTGTTACCATTATCCGATACAAACTCTTCACCTTTAACACCCGCAGCGGTTAGCGTAAACGAAAAAGCAGTTCTTTTATCATTATAAGTGTCTAAATTAACGGTAACCCTATCGCCTGCAAAGCCATCTCTACGCGATAATCGTTTTTCTATTTTATCAGGCTCATCATCTAAAGAGTGAACGGCTATGTATAAATACTTGGCATCGTATAATATTTTGAATTTTGTTTGAAAAGTAGGTGGCGTATTTTCATCAGGCTCATTTTCAATAAAATCGCCTGCCCATTCTACCAAATCCCAACTTTTATCGTCTAGTTTTCCATCTATTTCTGGTGATTTAAATGGTGTTATAAAATTGGTAGTATAAGTTCTTTTTGGGGTTTTAGCTTTGGGTTCTTGAGCTATAATTGCTTGAAATGAGAGTATTGAAAGCAATACAAATAATAGTGGGTTTTTCATAAAGATGGTTGGTCTTTTAATAAGTTACAACAATATAGACTACATATCTTTAAAATTGTTACACTTAGCGCTTAAATAGTAGTTGTAATAGTTCTTAAGAATTTGTTAAAATTTCTGTTGCTTAATCATACAGCATCCTTAATAAGTGTTAATATTTGGAAGGTAAAAATGTCGTTAGATTTTACAGATTCACAATGTTTTCAAAAGTTTAAACTTTGTTTTTACATATAATTTTGGATGAGATAGCTGCATTATGATACTAATCCTGCTCGTTTTAATAAGGCGTTTGCATCGGGTTCTTTGCCTCTAAAACGCTTATATAATTCCATTGGATCTTCGGTACCACCTTTTGATAAGACATTTTCTTTAAACGCATTGGCAATTTCTTTATTAAAAATGCCTTGTTCTTTAAAGTAAGCAAAGGCATCGGCATCTAAAACTTCTGCCCATTTATACGAATAATATCCAGCCGAATAGCCACCGTGAAAGATATGAGAAAAAGCAGTGCTCATACAATTTTCGGCAACATCAGGATACAATTGTGTATGGGCAAAAGCACTGGCTTCAAATGCTTTAACGCTTTTAATTTTTATAGGATTTTGCGTATGCCATTGCATATCTAATAATCCAAAACTCAGCTGGCGCAAAGTTGCTAAACCTTCTAAAAAGTTAGATGAAGCTTTTATTTTGTCAATTAAATCGAATGGGATTTTTTCACCTGTTTTATAGTGAAAAGCAAATAAATCTAAGGCTTCCTTCTCATAACACCAATTTTCTAAAACCTGACTTGGCAATTCCACAAAATCCCAAAAAACGCTCGTTCCGCTTAAGCTTGGATAAGTGGTATTTGCCAACATTCCATGAAGGGCATGCCCAAACTCGTGAAATAAAGTGGTAACTTCGTTAAAAGTTAATAATGATGGTTGGGTTTTGGTAGACTTTGTAAAATTGCAAACGATAGAAATATGCGGACGACTATTTTCGCCATCTTTAATCCATTGATCTTTAAAAGACGTCATCCAAGCGCCTTGACGTTTGCCAGAACGCGGAAAGAAGTCGGCATAAAAAATGGCTTTATAATTACCTTTTTCATCGGTTACTTTAAAGGTTTTAACATCGGTGTGATACGTGTCTATATTAGTGATTGGTTTAAAATTGAGGCCGTATAATTTTTGGGCAACTTTAAAAACGCCATCCAAAACATTTTCTAATTTAAAATAAGGTTTGAGTTGTTCTTCGTCTAAATTGAGCCTTTGTTTTTTAAGAATTTCACTGTAATAAGCGCCGTCCCATTTTTGGAAATCGGTAACGCCATCGGCTAAAGCTAATTGTTTTAATTGTTCAAATTCTTTTTCGGCCGCAGGTTTTGCTTTGGTCAAAATATTGTTTAAAAAATTGATAACCGCAGTCGGATTTTTAGCCATGCGCTCTTCTAAAACAAAGTCGGCGTGGGTGTTGTAACCCAATAATTTTGCGCGTTTATATTTTAGTTTTACAAGGTCTAAAACAACTTTTTCATTATTGTTTTTATTGGCATTAAAGGCTTTTGCGCCATAGGCTTTTGCCAATATTTCTCTGAGACTTCGATTTTTTGCATAAGTTAAAAACGGGATATAACTCGGCGCATCTAAAGTTACTAACCAGCCTTTTAGGCCTTTTTCTTTTGCCAATAATTTGGCAGCATCTTGAGCGTGATCTGGCAATCCTTCAACATCCGATTTTTTGGTAAGATGTAATTGATAAGCATTGGCATCGGCTAAAACGTGCTCGCCAAAAGTCAGGCTTAATTTTGATAATTTGGCATCTATTTTACGCAATTTGGTTTTATCTATTTCATTTAAATTGGCGCCGTTTCGCGAAAAAGATTTGTATTTTTTGTCGAGTAGAGTCAGTTGTTCGGCATTGAGATTTAAGTTTGCTTTTTGCTGATAAATAGCTTTAATTTTGCTGAATAGCACCTCATTTAAGATGATATCATTTGAAAAAGTGGATAGCCAAGGCGATACTTCTTGCGCTATTTTCTGAATAGTTTCGCTAGTTTCGGCCGAATTCAAATTAAAGAAAATACTTGAAATCCGTTCTAAAGTATGTCCCGAAAAATCAAGCGCCACAATGGTATTTTCAAAAGTTGGCGCATCTGTATTGTTAACAATCGCATCGATTTCTTGTTTTGCCAAAACGATGGCTTTTTTAAATGCAGTTTTAAAATGTGCGGTTTTTATTTTAGAAAAGGGTGCAGTAGCGTATGGTGTTTCGAAATTTTGAAGTAAAGGATTGTTCTTAGACATGTATCTATTTTTTATTTTTAATAAAAGTAAGTGAATTATTTTTTGACTAAATCTTCGGAAGCTTTTAGTACTTGTTGTTTTAAAGTTTCTTTAAAGTCAATTATTTTTTGGAGTAATTTTTCATCCGCTACAGCGATAATTTGAGCGGCTAAAATACCGGCATTTTTTGCGCCATTTAAAGCAACGGTTGCAACCGGAATTCCGGAAGGCATTTGTAAAATGGATAGAATAGAATCCCAGCCATCTATAGAATTATGTGATTTTATAGGCACGCCAATTACGGGAAGTGGCGTAAATGCTGCGGTTACACCAGGTAAATGGGCGGCACCACCAGCGCCGGCAATAATGACTTTAATGCCATTTGCAACGGCCTTTTTAGCGTAATCGGCTAAAAGATCGGGAGCGCGATGTGCCGAAATAATTTTGACTTCGGTTGTAATGCCAAATTCGGTTAATATATCAATTGATTGTTGCATAATTGGCAAGTCGGAGGCGCTTCCCATAATGATACTTACTGTTGCCATAATTAGTTATTAAACGCCACAAAAATAGCAAAATAAAAAGAGAAGTCTTTTAAAAATTTGTAATAGATAAGGTATTGTTTCCTATTAAAGTGGCGCGATAAGCTCTTGCGCCAACCATAATTCCAGTGGTAAGTGGCGCTCCGTTTAAAATGTTAAATTCCGAATTGTCACAAGGACAAATCATTTTGATATTGCTTTCAACAATCATTTGAGAACAGCCTTGTGATGGAGATAAATGCGGGCAGGCACGATCAAAAACGGCAAATTCTGTTCCGTTAAAGTTATAAATAATAAGTCCTTTAATACCGCCATTTGCATAAGCCCAACCGCCTGGAAATTGAAGATTTATATATTGTGGATTATTGAGTGAAATGGTTTCATTTACCGGAACATTTGGCAGATTGTCATTGTTATCTGGCGTACCATTTGAACAAGATAATACAATTAAAACCGATAAAAAAAGAATCAAATATTTTGAAGACATCACATAAAAAATTTAGGAGTTAAATTTACAAATTCTTATTGGTATATAAATATTTTATATATTTGTATCAAATCTCAGTCCGCACTGTTGGAGTTGAGATTTTTATATTTTAATAAACTAAGAGATTATGGGAACTGTAGCCTATTACACGAAAGAGGGCCTAAAAAAATTACGAGAAGAACTCGAACAATTAGAACGCGTAGATCGCGTTAGAGTTACAAATGATATAGCCGAAGCAAGAGATAAAGGTGATTTAAGTGAGAATGCCGAATACCATGCAGCTAAAGAAGAACAATCTTTATTAGAGTTAAAAATTGCCAAGCTAAAGCAAGTATTATCAACGGCTCGTGTTTTAGATGACTCTCAATTAGACAGCACAAAAGCGTTAATTCATTCGGTTGTAAAGATTAAAAATCAAAGTACCGGAAAGGAATTTAATTATACATTAGTTGCCGATTCTGAATCTGATTTAGCATCGGGTAAAATTTCGGTTAATTCGCCAATAGGCAAAGGGTTATTGGGAAAAAAAGTAGGCGAAGTAGCCGAAATACATGTTCCAAGTGGCGTGATGAAATTTATAATAATAAGCATCTCGAGGTAAATTATTAAACGATGGCAACCCTATTTTCGAAAATAATAAACGGCGAAATACCTTGTTATAAGGTTGCCGAGAGTGATGAGTTTTTAGCTTTTTTTGATATTAATCCGAATGCCGTTGGACATACGCTGGTTATTCCTAAAAAGGAAATCAACAAAATTTTTGATTTAGATGAACCGACTTTTTTAGGGTTGATGGCATTTGCCAGAAAAGTAGCTATTGCCCTTGAAAAGGTAGTGCCTTGCAAAAGAATTGGCATTTCGGTAATAGGGTTAGAAGTGCCTCATGCACACGTTCATTTGATTCCGCTTCAGTCTATGGACAATATCGATTTTAAACATAAAATAAGTTTAACTCCAGAAGAATTTAGCAACTTGGCTAAAAGTGTTTCGGCAACTTTTAAGGCATAGCTAAAATAGGTAACTCAATAATAAAGGTCGTTCCAACACCAATTTCCGATTTTTGCACATAAATTTTGCCGTTGTGATAATCGGCAATAATGCGCTTTGCTAAAGATAAACCCAAACCCCAACCGCGTTTTTTGGTGGTAAAACCAGGCTTAAAGATAGTTTTCAAATTGCTTTTGGCAATACCTTTGCCGGTATCAGTAACAATAATATAAGCTTTATCAGATTTTTCCTTTACTGTAATATTGATAGTGCCTTCGGCCAAAATGGCATCTACTGCATTTTTTATCAAATTTTCAATAACCCAACTAAACAATTGTGGATTTAAATTCACATAAATGATTTTACCTTCGGGAAAATGGGTTACTAAGTTAATTTTTTTTGAAATTCTAGGTGTAAAATAATGTTCAATTGATTTTAGTTCCTCAATAAGATTTGTTTTTTGAAGCTTTGGAACAGACCCAATATTCGAAAAACGATTAGCAATAACACTTAAACGGTTGACATCCTTCTCTAATTCGGCAATTGTATTTTTATCAGTATTCTGCTCTTTTAACAAGGCAATCCATCCTAAAAGAGAAGTCAATGGCGTTCCAATTTGATGCGCTGTTTCTTTTGCCATCCCAACCCAAAGTTTATTTTGTTCAGACATTTTATTCGACACAAAAACCAAATAAGAAATGATTCCAAATAGAACTAAAATAAAAATCAGCGCAAGTGGATAGTATTTTAACTTGGTAAGCAAATCGGTATCTCGGTAATAAACAAACTGTTTAAAGTTGAACGAACCTCTTTGATAACTGATTTCAATTGGCTTATTTTGACTTTTCATAAGTGCCAACTGAGTTTTTAAGTAGCCCTTTTTTTTAACCTTAATACTGTCTAAATTCTGATTTAACAAGATGCTATCTTGTTCATCGGTAACAATCATCGGAATACTGGTATTGCCACTGATAATTCTAGAAGACAAGGTGATGTCATCATTCAATCCAGCCGAATTAAATTGCTGATAAGCCTCGGCTAAAAGTTCCATTTTTTGGCGTTCTTCTAGTTTGAATTTTTGAAAGAAATCGTATGTGTTGTATAAAATAAGTACCACAATAATAAACGATAAGCTTATAATTGTAAACCGGATAATATTTTTATACGCGTGTTGTTGCATTTTTAACAAATATAAATCATATCTTATTGTAACTATAAATTAAAAATGATAATTCTATCTAACGGAATATCATTACTTTTGTTATCCAACAATTTGTTTTGAGATTAATCATAAATTGTAAGAATGATATTTTGTAAAGTTGCGAAAGTATTTCTTTTTTGTAATTGTATTTTTGCATAAAAACCTGAAATTTAAAATAAAGTTAAACAGAGGCTGGATTGAGCCTTTTAATTTAAAAATTATCAAATAATGGAAGTAACCGGAAAAATTCAAAAAATTAGCGACACACAAACCTTTGGTGCCAAAGGATTTAAAAAACGTGAAGTAGTTGTTCTGACAAGCGAACAATATCCTCAACCAATAATGGTAGAGTTTGTACAAGATAAATGTGACCTTTTAAACAACTACAATGTGGGTCAAGACGTAAAAATTAGCATCAATTTAAGAGGTCGCGAATGGACTTCACCTCAAGGCGAAGTAAAATATTTTAACTCCGTTCAAGGTTGGAAAATTGAATCGTTGTCTAACAGTCAAAATACCAATATTCCTCCCGTTGATGCCTCAGATGCTTTTGAAGCAGCTGGCGATATTAACGATTCAGATCCAGACGATTTACCATTTTAATTAAATACAATTTAACAGGGGGAATACCATGTTTTTTTTAGATAAAAAGTTGTACTTTCCTCCTGTTTGTTTTGCTAATGCCGACGGTGTATTGGCTTTTGGTGGCGATTTGTCGCCACAGCGTCTCATTTTAGCTTATAAATTGGGCATTTTTCCATGGTATTCTCAAGGAGAACCAATTACGTGGTATAGCCCAAAACACAGAATGGTACTTTATCCAAATCAAATTTTGATAAGCAAAAGTATGCGGCAGTTTCTTAAAAAAAATCCCTTCGAAATTCGGTTCAATAGCGCTTTCGCAGATGTTATTCACTGCTGTAAAACCATTCAGCGCAAAGGTCAAGACGGGACTTGGATAACTGACGAGATGGAGGCTTCTTACAATGAATTGCACAAGTTAGGTTGGGCAAAATCGGTTGAAGTCTATCAAAATAATGAGCTGGTTGGTGGCCTTTACGGAATTGATTTAGGAACTGTTTTTTGTGGCGAGAGCATGTTTAGTTTGGTTAGCAATGCTTCAAAAGTCGCTTTTATTTGGTTGGCAAATTACTTAGAAACCAAACATTATAAATTGATTGATTGTCAGGTTTATAACGAGCACCTCGACAGTTTGGGAGCTGTAGAAATTACAAGAGAAGATTTTTTGGAGTATTTA
>JAVHOP010000043.1:0-2776 GCA_036170135.1 Flavobacteriaceae bacterium
TAGGTCTGAAAAATTAAATGCTAAAGTTAATAGACATCACAATATTTCTGCCCATTTCTGGAATGCCCAAACTTTTTAAGAATGAGGTATGCGGAATGTAAGTGGTATTCAGCAAGTTTGTAGCCGATAATGAGAGGTTGAATTTACTTTTATTTAAAGTTACATCGCCACCAAAACCTAAATTCATCAAGGTATAAGCAGGTGATTTTGTCTCAAATACATTCGGATGATTTTGTTTTAAAGTATGATTCACGTTAACTGATGCATAGCCATTTTTAAGCCAGCTTGAGTTTTTAAATTCGATACGCACATTATTTTTAATAATATTGGCTGGAATGAGTGGAATAAAATCGCCGTTCGTTTCTTTTCCGGTAACACTTTCAAACGAACTTTCTAAATGAAACCAATCAAATGGGTGTGGATGTAAATGAAAGCCAATTTCGCCACCGTACAAATGGGCGTCTTTTTGACTGTAATTGTAAACATCGGTCGCTTCTAATTGTGTGCCGGTTGGTGAAATAAAAATATAGTTATTGATTTTATTGTAAAAACTGTTGATATAGAATTCAATATGCTCACTTTGGTATGACAAATCGATATCGGTTTGCAAATTCTGTTCGTTTTTTAAATTTGGATTGCCGACTTCAAATCGGTTTGTCCCTTCGTGAATACCATTCGATGTGAGCTCTGCCAAATTAGGCGCTCTAAATCCTGAAGCCAAATTAAATCGAGCAATCAGCTTATCAGTCAAATTGCTTTTATATCCTAAAGAAGCATTAAAACTATTAAATTGTTGGTCTATTGCCCCAATATGGTGACTATCCGATAAGGGCAAATGCGCTACTGTGTTTATTTGTCGATGGTCAAAGCGCAAGCCACCTTGCAAAGCTTGGTTTTTCCAAGAATAATTTGAGGTGCCAAAAACACCGATATCGTTTGTAGTGGCATCGGGAATTAAAAACTCTTCGGCTTTATTGGTATTGGTTTGATGCATACCTTGAATACCGACAATGGTTTCTAATTTATCCGATTTTGGTAAATAATATTTGATATCGAAATCTAAAGTCTTTAACAGCATACGCAAATTAGGGATGTTATTATCTGCAAATTCATTGCGGTTGTTATAGATATAACCGAGGTCAGCATCGAGTTTTGAATTCTTAAAATAAAAATTATTATGCCAGCTCAAAATATGATTTTCGACTTTCTGTTTAGGGAAATCGGGATTTTTTTGCGTGGTTTGAATGCCAATTTCTTCAGGAATTCCCGTTAAAAAATGGTTGTAATTGTAGCGCAAGGTGCTGTTAATTTTATCGGTATGATATGAAAAACCCGTTTTTAAATCGTATTCGTTGTAACGAGAATTGGTCACGCGATTGCCATTCGGAATTTTATAATCACTGTGGTTGTCAAAAGTATTTCTTATCAAGAAATTAAACTTGTCGGATGAGGTTTTAAAAACACCCGAAATATTGGTGCCATTTGTATTGCTAAAATGTTTTTCTTCGATATTAAAATTGGTAGTATTGTCGTCGCTAAAGTGCTCGGGATTTAAATAAATCACGCCGCCAAGTGCATCGGAGCCATACAACAGCGAAGCCGGACCTTTTATAATTTCAACGCTGCCCACACCGGCTTCGTTAATACCTAAACCGTGATCGTTACCAAATTGCTGATTTTCTAATCGCACACCTTGAGCATAAACTAAAACGCGATTCCCACTCAAACCTCTAATAACAGGCTTTCCGATACTGTTTCCAGACGAAAGTTGCGACACGCCAGGAATAGTTGCTAAACCATCAATGAGGGTGAGTCCGCCTTTTTCGAGTAATTGTTTGATATTTTTATGTTCAATTTTTACCACATTTTCGGATTGAATTTTATTAAAAGGCGTTGAAACAATGACCTCATCCATTTCTAAAATTGAAGGATTTAATGCAATATCTTGAATTATTGGCGCATTGCTAAAATTGATAATTTTTGTAATGGTTTTATAACCAATATATTCAAAATTAACTTTATGAGTTCCCGTAGGGATATTATTGATGACGTAATTGCCGTCTATATCAGAAGACGTTCCAATTTGAAGCGTTTGAAAATAAATACTCACGCCAACAAGTGGTTCGTGTGTTGTGGCATCTGTAATGGCACCAGATAGTTTGTTTTGTGCAAATAAATATGAGGATGTGAATCCTAAAATAAATAAGAAAATGGCATTTTTCATGAAAAGTGATTTGTAAGATTAAAATTTAATAAACTTTAAATTAAAATACTAACAAATAGGAGGCGCTCTGAGCGTATTTTCTTGAAAATTAATTTTATTTAGACTGAGTATCTCAAATATAAAAGGATTATAGTATACATCACAAATCTTAAAAGTAAAATTATTCGAAACTAAAGGCGCATTATAATTGACAATATAATGGAATATCGCGCAACTTTCTCTTTGCTCATGAAAGTGTTTGATACTTTTAGCATGACATTTAAAATTGTTGTGTTTGGCAAAACTATGACTAAAGTTTACACCAATTGGAAATAGCAGAGCGCTAACCAAAAGCCAAACAAATAAGCGATGTATAAATGTTGCCTTCATAAAAGTGATTGCAAATATAGAACAAACAAAAACAAAGGAAAAAGGGCAAGTCTTAAAAATATCTTAAAGCCGATACCTAATAGACCTACAAGGTTCAAAAAAACCTTGCAGGACTTATTAGTATTTTCAGACCTACAAGGTTCAAAAAAACCTTGCAGGACTTATTAGTATTTTCAGACCTAC
>JAVHOP010000043.1:2876-7478 GCA_036170135.1 Flavobacteriaceae bacterium
CAAAAAAACCTTGCAGGACTTATTAGTATTTTCAGACCTACAAGGTTCAAAAAAAACCTTGCAGGTCAGTCCAAAAAGCTTATTTAACGCCGAGCTTTTTTAAAATCTGCTCCATCAAACACCATTTGGTTATGGATGATTGCAACAAATTGGCGCCTACAAATGCGGTAAACCATAGCCAGTTAATATTGAGATAAACAGCCAATAACAAGCTGATTAAAATAAAACTTCCGGCAATAGCTCTAATAATTCTCTCTTTCATAATCGTTTTTTTTAAATAAATTTTGCCACATCTAATACGATGGCTCTTAATGGATTTCTTTGTATTTTTCTTTCGTTGAACAGTTTTATTTCAACTAAAAGTACATCAATTTTCTCTTTTTCGGTAAAGGTAAAAAATAGACTAGAAGCAACTTTATCTGCCGAATTAGAGAACCAATTATCGATTAGATTTTCTGCCGAAGTCGATTTAAATCCATTGATATCGACATTGCTAAACGATGTAATTTTTGCTTCATTAAATAAATGCAAGACGTCTTTTTCGTATTCTTTTACTAAGGTTACTATTAAAAATTTCATAAGTTTTAATTTTTAGGTTTGTTGGTAAAATAGTAAATCAGCGGAATCATCAACAAGGTTAAAAAGGTAGAAAATAAGGTTCCTCCAATTAATGAAATGGCTAATCCTTGAAAAATAGGATCGAATAACATCACAATCGCACCTATGGCAACAGCGCCAGCAGTCAATAAAATTGGGGTTGTTCTTACAGCGCCTGCTTCAATAACGGCTTGCCTTAACGGGATGCCTTCTTTCAATCTTAAATTGATAAAATCGATTAATAATACCGAATTTCGCACCATAATTCCTGCTAAAGCGATTAAACCAATCATAGAGGTCGCTGTAAAATAAGCACCTAAAATAAGATGTCCAAAAACGATTCCTGTTAAAGATAACGGAATGGCAATCATCATCACAATTGGGGCTTTAAAACTTTGAAACCATCCCACTAAAAGCATGTAAATAATGATAATAACAATGGCAAATGCACTGCCTAAATCTCTAAAAACGTCGTAAGTTATTTGCCATTCGCCATCCCATTTAACCGAATAATGATCGGTATCGGTTGGTTGCCCATTGTACAATTCATTAAGTTTTTCGCTCTTTGGTAGTTTGATATTTTTGAGCTGTTTTGATAAATCTAAAATGGCATAAACTGGACTTTCAAGATTGCCGGCCATATCGGCCGTGATGTAAACCACACGTTGTTGATTTTTTCTATAAATGCTCTTATCGGAATCAGTTTTAACAATTTTAACCAAACTAGATAATGGCATTTCATTTCCGTTTTGGGACAGTACTTTTAGTTGTAAAATTGCTCCGATAGAAGATTTTTGATCAGCGCTCAACTGCAAAACAATACCGATTTGTTGGTTTGAATTTTCATCATATAATTTATCTATCGGTTGATTTGCCAATGCCAATTGAAGTGTCGATATAATTTGTTGTGGGGCAATGCCATTTAGCATCGCTTTTTCTTTATCGACAACTACGTCAAATTTTTGTTGCGGTGCTTCTGCCATCCAATCGACATCTACCACATTTTTGGTATTGATTATTAAGGTTTTTAATTGGTTGGCAATGTTGATTTGTTCTTGGTAATCTGGTCCGTAAACTTCGGCTACAATGGTTGATAATACCGGAGGTCCTGGTGGAACTTCCACTACTTTTACATTGGCGTTAAAGTGTTTTGCAATTTCAATAATTGTTGGTCTAACATCTTTTACAATATCGTGACTTTGCTCTGAGCGTTCAGATTTATCAACCAAGTTTACCTGAATATCGGCACTATTTGAGCCACTTCGCAAATCGTAATGACGCACCAATCCGTTAAATGTAATAGGAGAAGCCGTACCTACATAAGTTTGATAATCTTTTACCAGTGTGTTTTTTGAGATGTATTGCGCAATTTCTTTAGTAACAACTGCAGTGCGCTCTAGCGTTGTGCCTTCGGGCATATCTACAACTATTTGAAATTCATTTTTATTATCAAAAGGAAGCATTTTTACGGCAACCGATTTGGTTAAAAACAAAGCCACACTTATCAGTAATAAAATAATGTTGACGCCAAAAAAGGTATAGCGCACTTTTTTATTATCGATTAACGGATTAATCAATTTAATATAAATTTTGAACAACTTTGAATCTTCTAATTTTACAGGTATTTCTGATTTATCTGATTGATATTTTTCTTTTTCTTGTAAAAATTTAAATCCTAAATAAGGCGTGATGGTTAAAGCTACTAAAAGCGAAAATACCATCGCAATTGAAGCGCCAATAGGCATCGGACTCATATAAGGCCCCATTAATCCGCTTACAAAAGCCATCGGTAAAATTGAAGCGACAACCGTAAACGTTGCTAAAATGGTTGGATTGCCAACTTCATTGATAGCAAAAATGGCTGCTTGTTTAAATGGCAAGCGCTTCGATTTAAAATGGCGGTGCATATTTTCGGCAATTATAATCGAATCGTCAACCACAATACCCGTTACAAAAACTAAGGCAAAAAGCGTGATTCTGTTTAGCGTATAATCCATAAAATAGTAGCTAAACAAAGTCAGCGCAAAGGTTACGGGTATCGATAAAAATACCACTAAAGCGCCACGCCAGCCCATTGCGACCATTACCAATAATGTTACGGCAATAATGGCAATCATCAAATGCATCAATAGTTCTGATACCTTATCGGAGGCAGTTTGACCGTAATTTCTGGTAACACTTACGTGGATGTCGGTTGGGATTAACGACTTTTTTAGCAATTCAATTTTTTCGTTTACCTTTTTGGCTAGGAGCATGGCGTCGCCACCTTTTTGTTTTGAAATTGATAAGGTAACCGCGGCATATTCCGATTTAAATTTAGATTTCACCTTTTTATCGGATGAGCCGTAACCAAAACCGACATATTCATTGGGAATTTCGGGACCGTCTGTTACGGTTGCAACTTGTTTTAAATAGACAGGTTTTTGTTGGTAAACCCCAATAATTAGGTTGTTTACATCGTCAACCGTTTTTAAAAAATTTCCGGCACTCACTAATATTTCAGTGTCATTAGTATCATAATGACCAAGTTCCGATTGTTGATTGCTGGCGTTGATATTTTTGGTAATTCCCAAAATATCAACATGATTTTGAGCCATTTTATCTTTATCTAAAATCACACTAATTTCACGACTACGGCCACCAATAATTTTAGTGGTGGCAATGCCTTTGACGCTTTTAAGCTGATTATTGACTTCTTCGGCGAGTTGCTTTAACTCAAAATCGTTGTAAGTATCGCTCCAAAAAGTGAGTGATTGCATCGGCACATCATCAACAGCACGGGTTTTAATTAATGGCATCGAAACGCCTTTTGGCATTTGGTCTAAATGTTTTGAAACTTCATTATACAATTGGACAAATGAGCGTTCAACATCTTCTTTTACATAAAATTGAACAATAATCATGGCTTGACCGCTCATAGATGTTGAATAAATATGCTCAACACCAGGAAGGTTTGAAATAATTTTTTCGAGTGGTGCGGCAATTTTAGTTTCTATTTCTTTTGGTGTGGCCCCAGGATATCTTAAAAAAATGTCGGCCATTGGTACCTCTATTTGAGGCTCTTCTTCGCGCGGTATTAAGTAGGAGCTGAAAATTCCAACTAGCATAAAAGCCACCATCAACAAAATGGTGAGTTTTGACTCTAAAAAAGCTTGAGCTATTTTTCCTGAAATTCCTTTTTCCATTTTAGTTTATTTTTAGGCGAGCGCCGTTGTATAGGGCGCCATCGGCTTGGGTTATTATTTTTTCATCGGCAGTTAATCCACTGAGGATTTCTACTTGGTTCCCCTCAGTTTTTCCGACACGCAACCATCTTAAAAGGGCAGTATTTTGTAGACTTACCGTGTAAACTCCTATTAACTGACCTTGGTATATTAATGCCGATTTTGGTATGAAAAGAGTTGCAGTGCTGGTTTCTGAATTTGAAAAAGCAATCGATGCAAACATCCCAGAATATACTTTTTCGGGATTAGTTAAGATTATTTTTACCAAATATAATCCGCCGGAATCTGTTGATGAAATACTGATTTCGGAGATGATTCCGGTAACTTGTTCATTGCTAGATTTTATGATGACTTGTACCTTATCGCCATTTTTTATTTGGCCAATTTGTGTTTCGTTAACATAAGTTTTTACCAAATAATTAGTGTTATTTTCAAGGCTTAACAAAGGCATTCCGGGATTTGCCAAATCGCCATTATCAATAAATTTACCGGTAATAATGCCATCAAAGGGTGCAATAATATCGGCGTAAGCTAAATTGGCAAGCACTTCATTTTGCATTTGTTTTGCAGCTTCTAAACCTGCTTTTGCTTGTTCAAAATTGGTGGTAATATTATCTAATTCTTTTTGCGATGCACTTTTTTCTTTAAACAATTGCGTAAAGCGTTCGTAGTCTTTTCTCGCATTTGCAAAAGCACTATTAGCTTGACTTATTTGTGCATTTACTTGTGCTTTTTTCGCTTTTAAGTCGGCACTTTTAATGCTTAATAATAAATCGCCTTG
>JAVHOP010000043.1:7578-15848 GCA_036170135.1 Flavobacteriaceae bacterium
AATTGGTTATCGATAATTTCATAAGAATGTTATTTTAAAAGAAAAATTAAATAATTGGTATTGAGATTATAACTAAAAACCGCTTGATAATAGTCGAGTTGTTTGGTTTGAAATTGGGTTTCGGCATTTAACAAATCGGTAGTTTTTTCGAGGCCTTGCTTAAAACGATTGGTGGTAATTCGCAAAACCTCTTGACTTTGTGTTACGGCAATTGCGGTGCGATTCAGATTGCTTTTGGCATCGTTTAGTTGCCGTTTAGCTTTGGCTAATTCGGTTTTTCCTTGTGCCAAATAATCATTATAATTTAAGTTAGCTTTGTCTAAAATTGCTTGCTCTTGTGTTATTTTGCCACTGTTTTGCCCGCCATTAAAGATGTCCCAACGCAATTGTAATCCGATGAAGTAATTAGTTGCTTTCATTCCTAAGAAATTGGCGGTATTCCATTCATAATTAGAAAAGGCATTTGCTCGCGGCAAAGATTTATATTTTGAAGCGTTAACCAGATGTTCTTGCGATTTTAGTTGCGATTGATATGCCAAAAAATCATGGCGATTTGTATTGATATTTTTTGTGATTAAATCATCATTAAGAGCTAGTTCTAGGGAATCCTTTGGTTTTAAAAGTATCTTTTCTTCGCTGTTTAAAAGATAAGATAAGTCGTTTGATATATTGATTATAGAACTTTGTGCTAATTGCAATTTGTTTTGCACTTGCGCAACATTGACTTCGACATTTAAAACATCCGATTTTTGTAGTAATCCTTGTTTAAAAAGATTATCAGCCAAGGTTTTATTAGCCAAAGCAGTCCGTAATGCTCGAGTTAAAACAACGGCTGATTTATAAGCCAATTGCAACTGCAAATAGACTGTTTTCACCTTTAAATCGACACCTTCTTTGGTGCGTTCTAAGTTTGAATTTGAAGCTTCAATTTGTGCCTTTACAGCTTTTCTCTGCTCAAAAGCATCAAAATTTAGCAAGGGTTGAACCAACTCAATTTTGGTGTTAAAATTTTTGATTTGGGTTGGATTATTTAATAAAACCGGATTAAAATCCGCTGCTACGGTAGTTTCCTGCAACAATTTAAATCCGAAATTATTGAGCGGATTATTTGTTAATGAAGAGGTGTTTGTAATTGAAACACTTGGTAAAAATGTAGCCGCCGTTTGATTGTACAGTGCTTTTGCAATCGCACGGTCTTTATCAGATAATTTTATGGAGGTGTTATTTTTTGATGCAATACTTAAAGCTTCTTCTATACTCAAATATTTTACCTCTTGAGCAAAAGCAGCGATGGTCATTATAAAAAATAAGATGTTTAATGTTAATATTTTACAACTTCTATTTGTCCTCATTTTAATTGATGGGTTTAAAAATTAGGGCAAAAGTAGGCTTATGGCAAAGTTTGCTATGTAACTAGAGGCACACACCGTGTGTAACTTGCGTTGCTAAAATTTTAAATAATGGAAATCTAGGCTAAGAATTTTTTTTTCGAACCTTCATGTTTAAGGCTTCAACACCCAAAGAAAAGGCAATAGCAAAATATAAATATCCTTTAGGGATAGCGCCAATTTCATTATTAAAAATTAGGGTATTCGATAAATGGGCGGCTTCGGTTATCAGCATAAATCCGATAAGGATTAAAAATGAAAGCGCCAACATTTGTATGGTAGGATGTGTATTGACAAATTTCCCTATTTGAACGGCAAAAATCATCATAATTAAAATAGAGATAATTACGGCAATAATCATAATGCTCAAGGCACCTTGAATACCGTTTGTCATTCCAACAGCAGTTAAAACAGAATCGAATGAAAAAATGATATCGATTAAGATAATTTGAATGACCACCTGAAATATAGAAGAGCCGGCTTTTTTAGATTTTAAATTTTCGGCTGGAATCGTCTCAATAGCTTCTACTTTGTTGTGAATTTCGCGGGTGCTTTTATAAAGTAAAAATAAACCACCACCCAGTAAAATCAAGCTCTGACCAGTAATATCAGCTTTAAGCCAAGTCAAGTCAAAACTAAAAAAGGGTTCTTTTAAAGTGATAAGATACGATACCCCCATCAACAAAAAAATTCTAAAAACCATAGCGAATAACATGCCGATTCTGGTGGTTTTTTTATGCAAATATTCGGGTAGTTTACCAACTGTAATTGATATAAAGATGATGTTGTCAATTCCTAAAACAATTTCTAAAAAAGTCAGTGTTAATAGGGCTATCCAGGTTTCGGAATGTAAAAATAGATCGAACATTAGTTTAGTTTTGTTGCGGTTCCTTCTTGTTTAAAATTAGAATCTTCATAAAAGGCTTTAAATTGATAAGAATCGCCATCAAATTTAGTAATTTTAACGTGAAATGGTGTGCTATCTAAAGCGTTTTTCGGATTCTTTTTAAGTAAAATATATTCAAAATTACTTTTCCATTTTATAAAAAAAGTATCACTTTCTTCTTCAAAAGTTTCAATTTGAATGGAATCGTTTCTCTTTGCCACAGCGGTAATTTTTTTGTCTTTTAAAACCGTTTTAAAAGTGCCAGTTTTATAATAGTCAACATCTTTTAATTGTGTGTGTTGGCATCCTAATAAAGCAAATAGAACAAGTAAAATAAGTAATAAATTACGCATTAAATTCCGGTATAATTTTGAGGTGAAATGGCTGATAATTCAGCTTTAATTTTTGATGAAACAGCTAATCCTTTTATAAAATCAGCCATAGAATTTTTGGTTATTTTAGCGTTTGTGCGCGTCAAATTTTTCAAGGCTTCATATGGATTAGGATAGTTTTCTCTTCTAAGTATGGTTTGAATGGCTTCGGCAATAACTGCCCAATTATCATCTAAATCTTTGGCGATGACTTCTTCGTTAAGGATGAGTTTTTCCAATCCTTTTAAAGTCGATGAAAAGCTGATTAAAGTATGCGCTATGGGCACGCCAATATTTCTTAAAACAGTAGAATCGGTTAAATCGCGTTGCAATCTAGAGATAGGTAATTTGGCAGATAAATGTTCAAATAAAGCATTGGCAATTCCCAAATTTCCTTCTGAATTTTCAAAATCAATCGGATTTACTTTATGAGGCATGGCCGACGAACCTATTTCGCCAGCTTTTATTTTTTGTTTAAAATAACCCATAGAAATGTAGCTCCAAAAGTCGCGGTCTAAATCGATTATAATCGTGTTGATTCGTTTTAAGGAGTCAAAAATTGCGGCTAAATGGTCGTAATGCTCAATTTGGGTAGTTGGAAAAGAGTGGTGTAAACCGAGAATTTCTTCAACAAAATGATGACTAAATTGAAGCCAATCAATATTAGGATAAGCAACGTGGTGTGCATTAAAATTCCCGGTTGCGCCACCAAACTTAGCGGCGAAAGGAATTTGATTTAAGAGTTTAACTTGCTCTTCTAAACGCACCACAAAAACATTGATTTCTTTTCCCAACCTGGTAGGCGAGGCAGGTTGACCGTGGGTTTTTGCCAACATCGGAATGCCTTTATAAGCAGTCGCTAAAGTTTTTAACTGTGTTAATAATTTATTGAATTCTGTAAAATAAACTGCTTGAATAGCGTCTCTTAAAGAAAGTGGAATGGCGGTATTATTGATATCTTGAGATGTTAATCCGAAGTGGATAAACTCTTTAAATTCATTTAAATTTAAAGCATCAAATTTCTCTTTTATAAAATATTCAACTGCTTTAACATCGTGATTGGTTATTTTTTCGATGTCTTTAATTTGTTGGGCATCGGCTAGAGAAAAATCGGTATAAATGGCGCGTAAAGCCTCAAATTTTGAGGTGTCAAAATCTTTAAGTTGTGGCAAAGGAATTTGGCAAAGCGCTATAAAATAATTTATCTCAACCTTAACGCGGTATTTTATTAAGGCGGTTTCAGAAAAATAAGTCGCTAGCGGTTTTACTTTATCGTGATAACGACCATCAATAGGCGACAAGGCATTTAAAGAAAATTCGGACATCGTAAATCTTGTTTAAAAGCAAAAATAGTAGAATTATACTAAAAATTGCCTACGATTTTGGTTTTTATAACAAGGATTTAAAAATATTTGATACTTTTATTGCCTTCAAAATTATTAGAATGTATAAGTATTACAGCTTTATAGTGGCATTAATCTTTTTGGGCTCCACAAATATAAGAGCTCAAATGTATATTAAGACAAATCCCTTAGCGCATACTTTTTCTATTGTTGCTCGCGATTCTGTTACTGGCGATATGGGCGTGGCTGTACAATCACATTGGTTTGGCGTTGGAAGTTCTGTGGCTTGGGCGCAAGCAGGCGTAGGTGTTGTGGCTACGCAATCGTTTGTAAATCCTTCTTTTGGACCAAGAGGTTTGGCGCTTATGGCAAATGGTTTATCGCCTAAAATGGCAGTTAGCAATTTATTAGATTTAGATTCAGGTAAAGAAGTGCGACAAGTGGCAATGCTTAATGCTCAAGGCGATGTGTTTGCTTACACAGGGAAAAATTGTATTGAATTTGCTGGACAAAGTATTGGAAAAAACTTTTCGGCTCAGGCTAATTTAATGGAAAAAGCAACTGTTTGGCCCGCAATGGCACAGGCTTTTAAAACCACAAAAGGAACTTTGGCAGAGCGTTTATTGGCGGCACTTGACGCCGCTCAAGCCGAAGGTGGCGATATTAGAGGAAAGCAAGCTGCCGCATTAATTGTGGTAAAAGCGAAAAGTACAGGAAATATTTGGGAGGATACTGTCGTTAATTTAAGAATTGATGATAATGATAATCCTATTAAAGAGTTACACAGGTTGCTAAATATTCAAACTGCTTATGAGTTTATGAATCAAGGCGATTTGGCAGTAGAAAAAGGTGATTTTAAGTTGGCTAAAGAAAATTATATGAAAGCCCAGGAGCTAAATCCTGAAAATATTGAAATGAAGTTTTGGTATGCAGTAACTTTGACAAATAATGGTGATTTTAAAACAGCAAAACCTATATTTGCTAAAATATTTAAAACCCACAAAAATTGGCAAGTTTTAATTCCGAGATTGGTAAAACCTAAATTGCTGATTATAAACGAAGAACAATTAAATGAATTAATCAAATTATAAAACCATGAAAAAAATCTTTAAACTTAAGTATCTTATAATTTTGTTGGTAGTGATTCAATTTTACCGACCATCTAAAAACACGTCAACCGAAATGTCGCCAAATAGCATTTTAACCGCTGTGGTGGTGCCACAAGATGTTGAACAAATATTAAAAACTTCGTGTTACGATTGCCACTCAAATAACACCGTATATCCTTGGTATAACAATATTGCACCAGTTTCTTGGTGGCTAGACAATCATGTTAAAGAAGGTAAAAGAGAATTAAATTTTGATGAATGGGCAAGCTATACTGATAAGCGAAAAAATCATAAATTAAAAGAAATTAAAGGACAGATAGAAGAAAGAGAAATGCCTTTAGAGAGTTATTTGTGGATTCATAAAGACGCAAAATTAACTGATAGTCAAATAAAAACTGTTGTTGATTGGGCAAGAACCTTAAATCCGGATATTGATAAAAAAGAAGTTAGAGAAGAGCATTAATGAAATATATTAAATTGTTTTTTGTGTTTGTGGCGTTAAGCTATAGTTTATTGGCGCAAGAAAAAGTCAACCAATTAGATAGCCAAGGAAAACGTCATGGCGTTTGGATAAAGTATTTTGAGCTTAACAATCAGTTGCGGTACACGGGGCAATTTAATCACGGAAAGGAAGTCGGTGTTTTTAAATATTACAACATCAACAATGATAAAATCCCCATTGTTATTAGAACTTTTAATACTACAAATGATATTGCCGAAGTTTCTTTTTTTACACTTGGCGGAGTTTTAGAAAGCAAGGGAAAAATGCAGGGTAAAAACCGCATTGATAAGTGGTTATTTTATAATAAAGACGGCAAAACAGTACTTTCCGAAGAGCATTATAGAGATGGTGTGAAAGATGGAGAAGCTAGAGTTTACTATGCTAACGGAAAAATTACGGAAATTGCGCATTATCTTAACGGAAAATTAGAAGGAAACTACAAACGCTATTCTGTTTTTAATTTTTTATATCAGGATTTAAACTACAAAAATGGTGAATTAGAAGGATTGGCAATTTATTGCGATCCCAAAAATGGTTTAATTGTGAGCAAAGGTTCATACAAGGAAAATAAGCGAGCAGGAATATGGGAACATTACGAAAATGGCATTCTTGTAAGTACAGATGAACCTGCTCTAAAACCCGAAAAGAACAAAAACTAGATCAAATTAAAAGAAGACTTAGTCACTTTTAAACAACGCTCAATCATTGCCAGCGCCTTATCAATAGTTTCTTTTTTTGTTCTAAATGATAATATAGCCATCCTTATCACATAGTTTTCATTTATTTTTGTTGAGCTTAAAAACACATCTCCATCTTGATGTATAGCACCCATTAAGGCTTCATTAAATTTGTTTTGAATACTGCTTTCCACAACGGGATACCAGAAGTAACTCACAGATAAATCAGGTTGTGGACCAACTTTAAATCCTATTTCAACTAATTTATTTCTAAAATATTCGGTCAACACCAATTTTTCTTCTAAACAAGCTGCAAAAGGTTCAATACCGTGCAATTTAAGTGGCAACCATAAACGCAAACCTCTAAAATGTTTGGTTAATTCTGGCGATACATCTGCCGGATTTATAGTATCATCCGTAAAGGCATCTTGCATATAATTAGCAAAATAGTGGTGCGATTTAAATACTGCATTTTTATCTTTTACCAAAACAGCTCCTAGCCCGTAAGGTAAAAATAGACTTTTATGTGGGTCAATTACCAATGAATCAGCTTTTTCAATACCTTTAAAAGCATCTTTTTTAGCATCTACTAAAATGAAAAATCCGCCATAAGCGCCGTCAATATGAAACCAAGTTTTGTATTTTTTACTGATATCTCCTAAAATATCTAATGGGTCAATAGCACCCGTATCGGTAGTTCCCGCCGAAGCAATGATGCAAAATGGCTCCAACCCTTGTGAAATATCGGCTTTTATTTGTTGTTCTAATTTTTCGGTGTCAATTCTAAAATGTTCATCTAAACTTAAATGATGCACAATAACATCCTCTAAACCTATAATTCGTAAGGCTTTATGAATGCAATGGTGAACTTGTGGACTTAAATAAACAACACTTTTTTCGATTTTTTCTCCTTTTATTTGATGTGCATCGCGTGCAGATGTTAAAGCGATAAGATTGGCAATAGAACCACCGGTAGTTAAATTTCCAACGGCATTATCAGGAAAATAGAACATTTTTTTAAGCCAATTTATGAGTTCATTTTCCATACTTACAGCGCCAGGTGACGCATAATAAATACCGGCATATTCATTGGAAATAGCAGCTAAATAATCGGCTAAAGCTGATGTAAATATTCCGCCACCAGGAATGTATCCAACATGACCGCCAGATGATGGTTTTATGCCATTATCAATAACCTGTTTTGTGAAAACATCTAACAAAACATCAAATGATTTCTTTTGATTATCTATTTGTAAATCAGCTGAATTTAGATTTGTTTTTTGAACAAATGCTGGTTGTTCACTCAATGTATTTATATAGTTGTTGCAATACTTTTGTAAAGTATTTAACCATTCATTTCTGGTGGTCTCATTGGGTTCTAATGCGGCCGATTTTTGAGCTAATTCCGCCAACCTATTTTCAATAACTTTCATGGTAAAATTTTTGTGTGACAAATTTAAAATAATAAATTAGAAATCGCTCATAAAACATGTAGGCTTTGACGTATTTTGTATCTTTGCCGCTTAAAATATTAATATGAAACGGGTTGTCGTTGGACTTTCGGGTGGTGTTGATTCTAGCGTAGCAGCTTATCTTTTAAAGGAAGCCGGTTATGACGTTATTGGCTTGTTTATGAAAAATTGGCATGACGATTCGGTAACTATTTCAAATGAATGCCCTTGGCTAGAAGACAGCAACGATGCGATGTTGGTGGCAGAAAAATTGGGAATTCCGTTTCAAGTTGTCGATTTAAGTGTCGACTATAAAGAACGGATTGTTGATTATATGTTTAAAGAATATAAAGCTGGAAGAACGCCTAATCCTGATGTGCTCTGTAACCGCGAAATTAAGTTCGATTTATTCTTAAAAATAGCTCTTGATTTAGGAGCCGATTTTGTTGCTACAGGGCATTATTGCCAAAAGGAAGTTGTTGAGAATGGCGAAAATACTATTTACAGATTGATGGCTGGAGCCGATGATAATAAAGACCAATC
>JAVHOP010000044.1:0-8647 GCA_036170135.1 Flavobacteriaceae bacterium
ATGAAAATCACAAAAATTTTAATCATCGCAGGACTTTTTTTTTATCAAGGGATTTTTTCTCAAAATACGCCCATTCAAAGAAATGCCGACAAATTTAGTCCGCTTTTAGAATTAGACAACGTCAGAACACCTTTCAGAACACAAGCCGGCGAACCAGCCGAAAACTATTGGCAAAATCGTTCCGATTACAAAATTGCCGTCACTTTAGACGATGTCAATCAAATTATTAAAGGTAAAGTCACCATTGATTATAGCAATAATAGCCCCGATAAATTAGATTATGTATGGCTGCAATTAGATCAAAATAAATTCAATCCCAATTCAAGAGCTGCAGCTATTTTAGGCGCTGTGGGCGGACGTTTTTCGGGAAATTTAGATGGTGGATTTAATATCTCATCCGTTAAGGTCAATGGTCAAGATTCTAAATTTATCATTACTGATACGCGCATGCAAATCAGATTAGAGCAAGCTCTCGTTCCTAATGGTGGGAAATTGGCGATTGATATCAGTTATGATTTTAAAATTCCTGAATACGGTGCCGATAGAATGGGACTTTTAAAACAAGCACAAGGTTGGGTTTATGAAATTGCGCAATGGTATCCCCGCATGGCTGTTTATGATGATGTAAAAGGTTGGAATAATGAACCTTATTTGGGGTCTGGTGAGTTTTATTTAGATTATGGTGATATTGATTATTACATTACAGTTCCTTATGACCAAATTGTTGTGGGTTCTGGCGAATTGGTAAATTTAGATGAGGTTTTTCCTAAAAAAATAGTAAAGCGTTACCGCGATGCCCAAAACTCTGATAAAACCGTTATGATTATCAGTGCCAATGAAGTGGGTATTAATAAATTAACACGCCCGGTTGAGAGTGGCAGCCTGACCTGGCACTTTAAAATTAACCAAACGCGAGATGCGGCTTGGGCAGCGTCAAAAGCATTTATTTTGGATGGTGCTAAAATAAATCTACCAAACGGTAAACAAGCGATGGCCTTATCGGCTTATACCAAAGAAAGCGCTACTAATGATGGTTGGACCCAATCAACTCAAGATGTTAAAATATCTATAGAGAACAATTCAAATATGTGGTACCCGTTTACTTATCCCGTAGCGACCAATGTTGCCGGTATTGTTGGGGGAATGGAATATCCTGGAATTGTATTTTGTGGTTGGAAAGCCAAAACTGCCGGATTGTGGGGGGTAACCGATCACGAATTTGGCCATAATTGGTTTCCGATGATCGTGGGTAGCAACGAGCGATTATACCCTTGGATGGATGAAGGTTTTAATACGTTTATCAATCATTACAGCAGCTTGGCTTACGGAAAATATCCTTCGAGACTTAACGATGTCAAAGCTTTTATAAGTAATTTAACGGATGATGAAAGGGAGTTAATATGCACACCTCCAGATGTTTTGCAAACTAATAATTTAGGTTTTGAGGCTTATCGCAAACCTGCTTTAGGTTTGTTTATGTTACGAGAATCGGTTTTAGGAACAGACCGTTTCGACTTTGCTTTTAAAAATTATATTGCAAAATGGGCATTTAAACATCCGCGACCCATCGACTTTTTTAATGCGATGGATAGTGCTTCGGGCGAAGATTTAGATTGGTTTTGGAAAGCATGGTTTTACGGCACCGGAAATATTGATCAAGCAGTAACCGATTTAAAATTTATTAATAACGATTTTAAACAGGGGGCAATTATTAATATAGAAAATATTGGAGAAGTCGTTATGCCTCTTAATGTGTTGTTGGAAGATGATAAAGGTGCTCAATTTAAGATTCATATTCCAGTTGAATTTTGGATGCGTGGTAATTCGGCAAGTTATAAAACTGATACCACTACCAAAATTGTGAAAGTAACCATCGATTCTGATAATTTATACCCTGATATTGATAGCAGTAACAATGTGCTTGAAATTAAAAATTAACTGACTTAAAAATAAAAAATAAAAAACCCCGCTTTTGGCGGGGTTTTTTATTTACCCGAAACTACTAGCGCAATGATATTGTTTTTTGGGCTAACACTTAAACGGGTAATTCCAGTTAAATGAAAGGGCTCTATGGAAGCAAAAACTACCCAACCTTTATCTGTTTTCGGATTAAATTTATACAGTTCATTTCCGGAACCCATAATAATTGTGCCATCTGGTGTCCAACACATATCTTGTGAATTTTGGATGGCTGTAATAATAATGGCTTTTTCTTTTGTCAGTGGATTGATGGAATAAATAGTAGGCAAATCATCAGTTAAACTGATATAACTTATCAAATTAGAATGGGGTATCTTATGAATAGATCTTCCAATATTACTAGCGATAACCGTGTTGGTATTGTTCTTAAAATCAGTTACCTGTAGTGTGTTTGTTTCTCCTAAAACAAAAGAAACCAAAGTGTTTTTATCATACCAAGCTTGGTAGCCTATTTTTAAATCAAGAACAGCAATTTTAGAAGTGCCTTTTTTTAAAGAATATTTCCAAAGCAATTGTCTGTTATCTTTTTCTAATAAAATACTCGTAATATAGTTTTTATCGGGAGTCTGAATTGGAGAATATTCACTTCCAGGAGTTTTAGTAAGCCATATTTTTTTGTGCTGACTGATGTTGTATAAGACTATATCTGTTTGATCATATCTGGTTGAAGAAAACAAAAGGGCTTCTCCATCTTCTAAAAAAGAAGGTTGGTTGTCATAGCCCTCATTATCTGAGATATTGATTGGATTACTAATCGTAAATTGGTTGCCATTTTGATTAAAATCAAACAAATAAACTTCGGTATTTTGTTGACTATAAGAAAAGCATGTTAATAAAAAAGCAATAAATAATAAGTTTATCTTCATAAGATTTCAAAATTAAAAACTCAAAACTTCGAGGTCAAAATATCAGTATTTAGCAGCTTGTCCGGGTTTAGGGATGCTTAATTTTATAAAATTTCTGATATCGTCATTAGCTTGTTTTAAATCTTCGTGACGCAAATACATCATATGACCACTTCGGTAGCCTTTAAAATGTAATCTATTTTGAAATTTACCACTGGGGTCTATATGCCAAAGCGTGTATTTGGCTTCAAAATACGGACAAGCACCATCGTAAAAACCAGATTGTATCATGACGTTCATATAAGGATTTTCGGCCATCGCCAAACGCAAGTTTTCACCTACGTGATTATCGTCCCATTCACCCCAAGGATGAACTGGGCCAAACATATTGTATTTAATGTCTGTTTTATAATTCAACTCTTCGCGTAAATAATAATTGATTGCTGGCGTAAATTCGTGAAGCCAAGTTGTTAATTCTGAATTATAGTTGGGTTTATCACCTGCATCTTGACTGTCAACGCCTTTGTATCTAGAATCTAATCGGCCAACTGTAAAACCTTCATCGCGCAACAATTCTTTCCAAAAAAAGTCATAAGGAACATCCAAATTATGTTGTATAATAACCTTTGCAGAGATACCTGCATAATAAGCCATTTTATCAGCGATAGCTTGTCTTTCGGAAATTGTAAGAAAACCACCTTTTAAAAGTGATGGTGTAAGCGTATTCATAGCGAAATTTTCAGATAAAGCCAAAACCTCTGGCAAATCTTTTTGCTGTAAATCAGCTGCTAATTTATGATGATACCAAGCAGTAGCTGTATAAAAAGGTAAGCGGTTAGCAACTTCTACAGGTCCTTCGCGTTTAATACCCAAATCCATTGGCGATACCAGAATCACACCGTTTAAATACATCCATTGTTGGTTTTGAAGGGCTAAAGCTAATCCTGCCACACGCGTGGTGCCATAGCTTTCGCCGATGAGGTATTTTGGTGAACGCCAGCGGTTGGCTCTGGTAACAAAGGTGTTAATCCATTCTGCCAAATATTTGATATCGGAATTGACACCAAAAAATTGTTTAGTATCTACTTTTTTAGTTGAATCACTTTCGATAATTCTTGAATAACCTGTATTTACGGGGTTGACATAAATGATATCGGCTACATCTAAAATAGAATTTTCGTTTGGAACGATGCCATAAGGTTGAACGGGGTATCCTTCATCGTCAATTTTAAGAATTTGAGGTCCGGTATAAGCAATGTGCATCCAAACCGATGCAGATCCGGGACCTCCATTAAACGAAATAATCAATGGGCGTGACGTGTTGTCTTTAATATCGGAACGCTCGTAATAAGTATAAAATAAAGAAGCAATTACTTTGCCATCTTTATCCCAAACGGGTTGTGTTCCTGCCGTTGCGGTATAAGGAATAATTTTATTTTTAATGGTTACTTGATGATTAGTCACCACTTTAGAAGTGGACTCTAATTTGCGGTCTTGGGAGAAAATTGTTAAAGAATTTAGTAAAAAAAGAACTAGAACGAGTTTTAAGAATTTCATAATGAAGTTATGTTTGGTTAATGTTTGTTGAAAGGTTATTCAAATATCAGTAAAATAAGTTAGATATTTTAAAAATTCACAATAAAAAATCCCGAGCTTTTGACTCGGGATTTTGATATTGCAGTACGAAATTTATCTAAACCTAACTAAAAACAATATTTGTTCTCTGCAATAACTTTTGAAGCAATTATGTTTCGCAACCCAATAATATTAGGGTAATTGGTGTATTTTGTATAGCGTTTTAAGCCTACCAGCATCATGCGTTGTTCATCGCCCTCAGCAAACGATATTATAGAGTGTTTGCCAGCAGTTTCGATGATATCTATGGCATAAAATAAATTTAAACGTGCCATGGCTATTTGACCTTGTACTTTGTCTATGCCTTCTCTTTTAGCTAATTTTTCGGCACGTAAAATAGCCGATTCAGCCATATAAATCTGAATTAAGATATCAGATGATGCCAACATCAATTGTTGGTGTTCATCAATTTTTTCGCCATATTTTTGTAAAACAGGACCAGCTACCATTAAAAATAATTTCTTAAGATTGGCAATTATCTGTTTTTCTTCTGCAAATAATACTGAATAATCAGGTTGGTCAAACGATGGCATACTGGTGAGTTCATTAGCAACTGCCATAGCTGGAGCTAATAAAGCCACGTGGCCTTTCATCGCTTTTTTAATCATCATACCGATGCTAATCATCCGATTGATTTCGTTGGTACCCTCGTAAATTCTAGCAATACGCGAATCGCGCCAAGCAGATTCTATAGGAGTATCTTCAGAGAATCCCATTCCACCAAAAATTTGAATTGCTTCATCAGTACATTTTTGAGTGTATTCTGATACGGCGACTTTAAGGATGGAGCATTCAATTGCAAATTCTTCTACACCTTTTAATTCGGCTTCTTGACTTGTGTCTTTTCCGTTATTTTTGCGAATTTCAATACGGTTTTCGATATCTTTAGCTGCGCGATAACAAGCCGATTCGCCTACCCAACAATTGGTTGCAATTTCTGCAATTTTTTGCTGAATAGCTCCAAAACTAGAAATGGGCGTGTTAAATTGCTCACGTTGGTTGGCATAAACTACCGATTCGGTAATCACACGTCGTTGTGCTTCTAAACAAGCAGCTGCCAATTTAATACGGCCAATATTTAGGGCATTCATAGCAATTTTAAATCCGTTACCTCTTTCTGACAGCATGTTTTCGACAGGCACTTTGGTATTGTTAAAAAACACTTGACGGGTTGAAGAAGAACGAATACCTAATTTGTGTTCTTCTTCTCCAAGGGTAATGCCATTTGGATTATTTTTATCGTATTCAACAATAAAACCAGTAATATTTTTATCATTTTCAATACGGGCAAAAACTATCATTAAACTACAAAATCCTGAATTAGAAATCCACATCTTTTGCCCGGTAATGCTATAATATTTTCCGTCATCAGATAAAACTGCTTTTGTTTTACCCGAATTGGCATCGCTACCAGCGCTCGGTTCAGTTAAACAATACGAACCAAACCATTCGCCTGTCGCCAATTTTGGCACGTATTTTTGTTTTTGAGCTTCAGTGCCGTAAAGCGTAATTGGCATAGTGCCAATTCCGGTATGTGCACCAAAAGCGGTACTAAATGAACCAGTAGCACCTGAAATATAATCACAAACAAGCATGGTATCAACAAAACCCAAACCCATTCCGCCATAAGCTTCTGGGACGGATACACCTAAAAAGCCGAGTTCGCCTGCTTTACGCATAATTTCTTCGGTAAAGGCGTAGTCTTTCTTTTCAAAACGCGCTTTATTTGGCCACATTTCTCGGTCGACAAATTCTTTAACTGCATCTTTCATCATCAATTGTTCTTCAGAAAAATCTTCGGGCGTAAATACGTCTTCGCAGTCAACTGCTTTTACTAAAAATTGTCCACCTCTTATTAATTCTTTATCTGTACTCATAATTATCTATTTTAATATTATTTTAAAAGTTCATAAACACCTGCAGCACCTTGACCTGTTCCGACACACATGGTAACAATTCCATATTTTTGTTTACGGCGGCGAAGCTCGTTAAAAATTTGCACCGATAATTTTGCGCCCGTGCACCCAAGCGGATGCCCCATGGCAATAGCGCCACCGTTAACATTCACGATATCGGGATTTAGCTTTAATCCTCTAATTACAGCGAGTGATTGCGAAGCAAAAGCTTCGTTAAGTTCTATTAAATTGATATCTTTTAAGTCAAGACCAGCTCGTTTAATAGCTTTTGGTATCGCAACCATGGGGCCAATTCCCATTAAACTCGGTTCAACTCCAACCGGAACGTAAGACACCAATCGCGCAATGGGTTCTAAATTCAATTCTTTTACAAGGGCTTCGCTCATAACTAAAACAAACGCTGCGCCATCACTCATTTGCGATGAATTTCCGGCAGTTACACTGCCACCTTGGGCGAAAACAGGGCGTAATTTAGCTAAAACTTCTAACGATGTATCGGCTCTTGGACCTTCTTCGGTATCGACTATATAGCTTTTTTCTTTGCGTTTTCCAGAGGCATCTAAATAAGTTTGATTTACTGTAATTGGAACAATATCTTGTTTAAATTTTCCATCTTTAATTGCCTTTAAAGCTTTTTGATGGGAGTTAAAAGAAAATAAATCTTGGTCTTGGCGAGAGATATTGTATTTATGGGCTACGGCTTCGGCTGTAGTTCCCATACCCCAATAATAATCTTCGTGTCCTGATTTTACCACATCGTAATTTAATTCTGGTTTAAAACCACCCATTGGTACGGAACTCATACTTTCAGCACCACCGGCAATAATGCAATCGGCCATGCCACAAGCAATCTTTGCAGTTGCCATTGCAATGGTTTCTAATCCGGATGAACAAAATCGGTTAACGGTAACTCCTGGAACATCAATGGTATTGAGCCCCATAAGTGAGATTAAGCGCCCCATATTTAAACCTTGCGCGCCTTCGGGCATGGCGCAACCTACCATCACATCATCAATGCGCGATACCTCAAGTTGCGGAACCGCTTTTAGAAGATATTTAATGGTTTCGGCTGCTAATTCGTCAGATCTTTTAAAACGGAAAACACCTTTTGGCGCTTTTCCTACGGCTGTTCTAAAGCCTTGTACGATGTATGCTGTTGTAGTCATAAGTTATAAATTTTATTTTATAGATTAGAAACTAGACCATAAGAATCTAGAATCTAGATTCTTTTAATCGTCAAGCTTATCCATAAAGGAAGCTATCATCTTTTGGATTTCTAATATTTTATTTTCTAATATTTTAAAAGTTTCACTATTTATATACTGTTCATTGAACGAAACAATTAATTGTGTTTCCCATTCAAAAGCGGAACCTAAACTAGTTTCTAGATATTTTTTAAAATGTCTATTTGTGCTTTTACTTGATCCTTCAGAAATATTTGAAGGGATTGAAATGGCGCACCTGTTCATTTGACTAACTAAACTAAACTTTTCAATATCAGGAAAACTTCGCGTAAGCTTATAACTTTCTGAAACAAGAGCGATTCCTTCTTGCCAGATTTTTAATTTTTTAAAGTTATGCCTTCCCATTTAATTTCTCTTTTAGTCTAATATCTAGTCTCTTTTAATCTAGGTTCTATAATTAATTACGTAATGGTTTCCCTGTTTTTAAAGTGAATTCTATACGTTCTAAGGTTTTTTTCTCAGTTAAGAGCGATAAAAATGCTTCACGTTCGATATCTAAAAGATATTCCTCGGATACATAGGTTGGTTCAGATAAATCACCTCCCGACATCACATAAGCAATTTTATTGCCTATTTTTTTATCGTGTTCTGAAATGTAAAATCCTTTTTCCATCGTATCGGTTCCAACCAAAAACATACCTAATGCTTGTTTTCCTAAAACTTTAACTTGCTGTCTAATTGGTTTAGTATAGCCATTTTCGACCATTTGCATAGCATAGCGTTTGGCAGTCGCCAGTTGGCGATCGCGGTTTACAACTACCATATCTTTTCCTTTTTGAAGGATGTTCATGTCAAAAGCTTCATAAGCCGACGTACTCACTTTTGCCATGGCAATGGGCAAAAAATGTTGGCGTAAAGCGTTTAATTGCACATCTCCTTCTTTAAAAGAAGCAGAGGCTCTTAATGTCATTTCTTTAGTTCCGCCACCTCCCGGAAGCAAACCAACACCAAATTCTACCAAACCGATATAGGATTCGGCTGCAGCCACAACCATATCGGCGTGAAGTGTCATTTCACACCCGCCACC
>JAVHOP010000044.1:8747-13844 GCA_036170135.1 Flavobacteriaceae bacterium
CCACTGCCAATGGTATTCATTTTAGAGCGGAATTCTACATTTAAAATGCCATCGCCTAAATGTTGAATAGCGGCTTCGCTGTTGCTCCAAATGGTTTTGGCTTCTCTAATATGATCTAAAATGATAAAGGCATCTTGACCCGGAATTTTTTCTTGTTGTTTATTCGTGATACTATAAAAATATTTAGCACCATCCTTTAAGGTATAAAATGATTTTTGTCCGTTAGCTAACATATCGGTTACCCAAGTATTGGGTTTGTAACCTTCGGCAGCCATTAAGGTGATACCTTTTTCAACGCCAATGGCATCCCAAATTTCGAAAGGGCCAAAATCCCAACCAAAACCAGCTCTCATCGCATCATCAACAGCATAAAGCTCATCTGAAATTTCAGGAACGCGATTAGAAGCATATTGGAACATCGCTGTAAATGTTTTTCTAAAGAAGTCACCTGCTTTATCTTTTCCTGTAACCAAAACTTTGTAACGATCTATTACATTATCAATAGTTTTTGTAAGTCCCAATGTAGCAAAATTTACTTTTTCCGCCTGACGGTATTCCATAGTTTTTAGATCTAAAACCAGAATTTCGCGTTTGCCTTCTTTGTTAGTTGTACTTTTATAAAAACCTTGATTTGTTTTGGTGCCTAGCCAATTATTTTTCATCATTTTATTGATGAAATCAGGAATTTTAAAGGTATCGTGCATTTCATCTTTTGGGGCATTGTCGTGAACACCATTTGAAGTGTGTACGAGCGTGTCAAGACCAACCACATCAACGGTTCTAAAGGTTGCTGATTTTGGGCGACCTATAATTGGACCAGTTAATTTATCAACTTCCTCAACAGTTAATCCGAGTTCACTAACCACGTGAAATAAATTCATAATGCCAAAAACGCCAATGCGATTGCCTATAAAGGCAGGCGTGTCTTTTGCCAAAACAGCTGTTTTGCCTAGGAATTTTTCGCCATACATCATCAAAAAATCGGTAACTTCTGGTTGGCAAGAAGGGCCGGGAACCACTTCAAATAATTTTAAATAGCGTGGTGGATTAAAAAAGTGTGTTACCGCAAAATGCTTTTGAAAATCTTCGCTGCGACCTTCGTTCATAAACTTTATTGGGATACCAGAAGTATTTGAAGTAATGAGTGTGCCAGGTGTTCTGTATTTTTCAATTTGTTCGAAAACCAATTTTTTGATATCTAAACGTTCAACAACTACTTCAATAATCCAATCAACACCAGCAATTTTAGCCATATTATCGGTTGTGTTTCCAATAGTGATTCTTCTGGCAAATGACGCATGATAAATAGGAGAGGGCTTAGATTTTAATGCATTTGTAAAATGCATATTGACCAATCTGTTTTTTACAACCGAATCGTTTAAGGTTAAGCCTTTGGCTTTTTCTTGATCGGTTAGTTCGCGCGGTGCGATATCTAACAACAACACTTCAACGCCAATGTTGGCAAAATGGCATGCAATACCAGAGCCCATAATACCCGAGCCTATAATTGCAACTTTGTTAATAGTTCTTTTTTTCATTTTTTGATATTTATATATTAGTCAACTTTATAAAAATTGCTTTCAATTTAAATAAAGACAGATTTTTCGTTTACTAATTTGGTGATGGTTTGTGTTACCTCTATAAAATGATCAATTTTTTCTTGAGATAAATGTTCTGAAATAACTTTATTAAATTGAATAACCGATTGTTTTGAGATTTCTCGTTTTTCTTCTCCAAAAGATGTCAATTTTAATAAGACACTGCGTGCGTCTTCGGGATGACGTTCTCTGTAAATTAATCCTTTAGCTTCCATAGATTTTAAAATACGCGACAAACTAGTAGATTCCATTCCCATTAAAGGACCTAAAGCTGTAGATGGCGTTCCGTTTTCGTGGTCTATATTCAAAAGCACAAATGCCATAGCCATTGTACTATTGTGTTTTGCAGCTTGTTCATTGTACATTTTTGCAACCGCTTGCCACGATGCTCTTAAACAGTGATCTATAGAAAGTTCCCGATTCATTTTTCAAAGATATAAAAATTTTGTTATGCATGCATAATAAAATAAAAAATTAATGTTTTGTTAAGTAATTACAATTTTTACTTCATATTGTTATATTTGTTGAACGAAATAAATTAAATTGAAGCTATCCGAAAATTAATTTGGAGGTTATAAATCATTTATAAATAAAATGAATTCATTATTAAAAGTTGAGAATGTTGTTAAAAATTACGGCACCTTTAGGGCTTTAAACAATATTTCTTTAGAAGTTGAAACAGGCAGTATTTTCGGATTATTAGGACCTAATGGCGCTGGTAAAACAACGTTAATTAGAATTATAAACCAAATTACGGGTCCCGATAAAGGTCAGATTTTTTTAGATGGCGAAAAATTACAACCTAAACATATCTCTTCAATCGGATATTTGCCAGAAGAGCGTGGTTTATATAAAAACATGAAAGTAGGCGAGCAAGCCATTTATTTAGCCCAGTTAAAAGGAATGTCGGAGGCTGATGCTAAAGCGAAATTAAAAATCTGGTTTGATAAATTCGATATTGGCAATTGGTGGAATAAAAAAGTGCAAGATCTTTCAAAAGGTATGGCTCAAAAAGTACAGTTTATCGTTACCGTATTGCACGAACCCAAACTGTTAATTTTTGACGAGCCTTTTAGCGGTTTCGACCCCATAAATGCCAATTTAATTCGCGATGAGATTTTAGCTTTGCGCAATAATGGCGCCACCATAATTTTTTCTACCCACCGTATGGAAAGTGTTGAAGAGGTTTGCGACCATATTGCTTTAATAAATAAATCAAACAAAATTTTGGATGGCAATTTAATCGAAATTAAAAAACAGTTTAAAACCAATACTTATGAAGTTGGTTTAGTGGCAGATGATTTAATGGTTTTGGAAGCAGAACTCGCTCAAAAATTTCAAATTTCACGAGCCTTTTTTAAATCGTTAAACAATGATTTGAAACTAAATATTAAGTTGCCAAAAGATGAAACTTCAAATGGTTTACTAAATTATTTAAACGCCAAATCTCAAATTAATCATTTTGTAGAATTGGTGCCAAGTGCCAATGATATTTTTATTCAAGCTATAAATAATAATACTAATGTATAAACTTAAACTCATCATAAAACGCGAATTTTTGGCTAAAGTCCGAAATAAATCTTTTATCATTATGACCATACTAAGTCCGATTATTATGGTAGGAATGATTGCTTTAATTGCCTATTTAAATATCAAAAACAGCGAAGAAATTAGAACGGTAGCTTTTGTTGACCAATCAAATATTTTTACAGATATTTTAATAGATACTAAAACAACAAAATTTGTAAATTTAAGTGCATTGCCATTAGAAGTTGCTAAAGAAGAAGCCGTAAAAGCTAACTATTATGGATTGATTTCTATACCAAAGAAAGACAGTTTAGATAGGCTTGCAAAAAGCATTGCTTTTTACGGTGAAGGCTCGCCAAGTCTCTCGTTAATTAGCGATTTAGAAAGTAAATTTCAACAGAAAATTAGAGATATTAAAATTGAGAAAATGGGTTTTGACATCGCTAAAATTAAAGCAGCAAATACCGAAGTTGAAATTATTACCGAAAAATTTTCGGGCGAAAAAGCATCAAAAATGGGCAGTATTTTAAAAATGATTGCCGGAGCTAGTTTTGGTTACCTTATCTTTATGTTTATTATTATTTATGGTACTTCAGTCATGCGAAGTGTAATTGAAGAAAAAACTAACCGCATTATTGAAGTTATTATTTCATCAGTTCAACCTTTTCATTTAATGTTAGGTAAAATATTAGGAAATGCCTTGGCCGGTATTTTGCAATTCATTATTTGGATTGTTTCTGCTGGTGTTTTGATGTTTATAATTTCGAGTTCTTTAGGTGCCGATTTTAGTTCCTTATCTAGTAATGCCCCCCAATTAACACCCGAAATGACCGCTCAAATGCATGAATCAGTTTCGGGGAATTTGAATTTAGTTTTACTAGAGTTAAAAGATTTTCCGTTTGTCACTTTATTTGCGTCATTTATCTTTTATTTTTTAGGAGGTTACTTAATTTATAGCTCTATTTATGCCGCTATTGGTGCTGCCGTAGATAACGAAACCGATACCCAACAATTTATGTTTCCCGTTATGATTCCGCTAATGATTGCCATCTATGTAGGTTTTTCAGTTATTGAAAATCCTCATGGACCAATTGCCGTGGCATTCTCAATTTTCCCATTAACATCACCTATTGTGATGCTCATGCGAATTCCTTTTGGTGTACCTTGGTGGCAAATAATCATTTCAATGATACTACTTTTAGTAACCTTTTTAGGAGTGGTATGGTTTGCTGCAAAAATTTATCGCGTCGGTATTTTAATGTATGGTAAAAAGCCAAGTTATAAAGAATTGTATAAATGGTTAAAATATTAATTCCATAAACGGAATATAGGTTGGGATGAGCAAAATACTCATAATAGAAGATGAAGCTACTATCAGAAGGGTTTTAAAAAAAATTATTTCTGAAGAAAATAGCCATTATGAAGTTGTTGAAGCCGAAGATGGTTTAGAAGGTATTACCCTAATAAAAGACAATGATTACGATTTGGTATTATGCGACATTAAAATGCCAAAAATGGATGGCGTTGAGGTGTTAGAAAAAGCTCAAAAAATAAAACCCGAAATTCCCTTTATTATGATTTCTGGTCACGGCGATTTAGATCAAGCTATTGCCACAATGAAATTAGGTGCTTTCGATTATATTTCTAAACCACCCGATTTAAACCGGTTGTTAACAGCTATTAAAAATGCGTTAGAACGCAAAAAATTAGTAGTTGAAAATAAAATATTAAAAAAACAGGTCAGCAAAGCTTATGAAATGATTGGTGAGAGTGAGCAAATTTCTAAAGTAAAAGCGATGATTGATAAAGTAGCACCAACCGATGCCCGAGTATTAATTACAGGCGATAACGGGACGGGCAAAGAGTTGGTGGCCCATTGGATTCACGAAAAAAGCAACCGATTTAAAGCTCCATTTGTAGAAGTAAATTGTGCTGCAATTCCATCAGAATTAATTGAAAGCGAATTATTTGG
>JAVHOP010000044.1:13944-15613 GCA_036170135.1 Flavobacteriaceae bacterium
GGTATTGCTCCTAAATCTTTTTCCGCTAAGGCGATAAAAAAATTGCAATCCTATGACTGGACAGGTAATATTAGGGAATTGCGCAATGTGGTTGAACGCCTAATTATTTTAGGCGAAACTGAAATTAGTGAAAATGATGTGATGCTTTATGCGAGCAAATAATGATATAAAATGATTAATTAAAACCAAATCAACATGATAAAACAAAGAATTTATTTATTGACCTTATTGATTTCCTTAACGGGGTTTTCGCAAGAATCTTTTCACGATTCTATAAAAATTAAAGAAATTTACCACCAATCTCTTACCAATGGTAAAAGTTATGAATGGTTAACTTATTTAACTCAAAATATTGGAGGCCGTTTATCTGGCTCAGTTAACGCTCAAAAAGCGGTTGAATGGGGCAAAAAAGAATTAGAAAAACTCGGTCTAAATAAAGTGTGGCTTCAGCCCGTAATGGTCCCTCATTGGGAACGTGGCGAAAAAGAAGAAGCTTATATTTTAGATAAAAAAGGAAGAATTAGCGTGCCAGTTTGCGCTTTAGGTGGCTCTGTAGCTACTAAAAAAGGAGGTGTCACTGCGCAAGTTATTGAAGTACAAAGTGTGGAAGAAGTAGAGGCACTTGGTGAAAAAGTAAGTGGAAAAATAGTGTTTTATAATCGCCCAATGGATCCAGATTTAATCCGCACTTTTCAAGCTTATGGGGGCGCTGTTAATCAGCGATTTGATGGCGCAAGAGTTGCAGGAAAATATGGTGCTGTTGGCGCCATTGTGCGTTCAATGAATTTGCGTTTAGATGATATTCCGCATACCGGCGTTATGAGTTATGGCGATTTAGCAGATGCTCAAAAAATACCGACGGCTGCTATTAGTACAAACGCTGCAAATCAACTTAGTGCGCTCTTAAAAACAAATCCTGATACACGCTTTTATTTTAAACAAGCTTGTCAAAATCTTCCAGATTCACCTTCGTTTAATGTGATTGGTGAGCTTACAGGTTCTACTTTTCCAAATGAATTTATAGTTGTTGGTGGTCATTTAGATGCTTGGGATTTAGGAGAAGGCGCTCAAGATGATGGTGCAGGAATTGTGCAATCTATGGAGGTTTTGCGATTTTTTAAAGAAATGAATTACATTCCGAAACATAGTATTAGAGCAGTGCTTTATATGAATGAAGAAAATGGGTCAAGAGGCGGAAAAGAATATGCACGGGTAGCACTCGAAAGAAATGAAAAACATATTGTTGCTTTAGAATCTGATGCCGGTGGCTTTACGCCAAGAGGTTTCGGATTTAATTGCAATGAGGCTAACTACCAAGAAGTCTTAAAATGGAAACCGCTATTTGAACCTTATTTAATTCACGTTTTTGCCAGAGGTGGCGGTGGTTCAGACATTGGTCCGCTTAAAAATGACAACAATGTTATTTTTGGTTTGCAACCCGATTCGCAACGCTATTTTGATTATCACCATACCTCAATTGATAAACTTGATATAGTCAATAAACGAGAAGTTGAGCTCGGTGCTGCCGCCATGACTGCAATGATTTATATGTTTGATAAATACGGAATAAAATAAATTTATAGTCTTAAATTTTGATAATCCGATAAGGCTTTTAAAGCCTTATCGGATTATTTTTTTGCAACTATTTGCTTAGAAAAGTGACGGTTAG
>JAVHOP010000045.1:0-44215 GCA_036170135.1 Flavobacteriaceae bacterium
AATGAATGCTTAATATTTTGAAGTTTATTTAAAGCTTATTCTTAGTCGTTAACGTTTGCCGCGAAACCCAGACAGGGAGTTTGAAATCGATTCCTTGTCACACGTTAACGGTTAAGCTAAGTTAGGAAAAACTTTCATATCTGCAAGTCAAGCCCTGATTGGGTTTAGCGGCTGTTAGGTGCAGAATGTTCTGTCGTGTCACATTTTATTAGCATTCAATATGCTTTCTAATATGTTGTCAAAACAGCACTTTATTGCTTTGAGTTTTATAATCTTTTCAAGCGTTATTTGTTTCGACTCGCCTACACTGTTATCTATTGTTCTTGCACTGATAACATAAAATTCCCACTGATTTGTATTCAACGGGTTGATGGTTTCTTGGTCTTTATGTGCAAGCAATGCAAATACATATACATCGGCTTGTCTTTTTCTCTCTTTATCGTAAATATTTTCTTTATAATCCCACGCAAAAGTTTTAGGAATATTAAAGATTGGTTTAGAATAATCTTTCTGTTTCCAAGATTGTAGATAAGCTGACGATTTTACTTCTACTTTCGTTCCGTTTTCTAACTCCAAATCATAAGCGTCCCAACTAATCCTTGTTTTGTTATCAACTCCACATGCTAATGCAACAAGGTATTCTGCAAGATTCCCTCTTTCAGTATTTCCAATAATATCAGAATATGCCCACTGCCAAAAGTCAATCAAGTTTCTTTTCTTGCTTTGAGAAACTATCTCTTCTAGTCCTGTTTTTCTTGTGAATTCAATAGCTTCTATTGTCATAAACTATCTTGTTACCGAAAATCATTTTGCACCTAACTTGTTTATACCCTCAACAAAAGTACAAAAAACTGAATATATCTTGCTATTTTTGACTAGATATACGCAACTCGTGTTGCGGTTTATTTTTTATAATCGTTTTATAAATCATCAAAAGGGCTTTGCAAGTTTCAATTAATAAGTGCAACAATTTGGTTAAATTTTGAGTGTAATTATTAATATAATAGTTTAAAAAAAGAATGATGTGTGATTGTTATTTATGACTTTCGAGTCTTGTTAAAATATCGTTCATCATTTCTATTTGCACTTTTTGTATTTCTAATAAATCTTGTTGTTGGTGGATAATTAGATGGTCAATTTTTTGCCGCAAATTAACATCATTAAAAGCTTGTTTAACCAATGCCTGACAGTCGTCAAAAGTGCCATCAACCTCAATGGCTTGAATGTTGTTACCTAAAAATGTCATTTGGTATTTTTGGTAAGGACTTACTTTTCCTTCTGGGAATAAAATCTCAATGGTTTAGATTAATAGTTGAGGATTATATCGTCGATATTGCAAGCTTTTTTATTTATATTCTTCAAATGCTTTTAAAACAGGTAATGCTTTGTTATTAAAATCAAACAATGCTTGGTTTTCCCAAACAGAACCATCGAGAGCTTGCTTTCCTTTGAAGGCGATGAGTTCGGCACCCCAATAACAAAACCCAATTCCTTTATCCGTTGAACGGATAATTTCGTGAATTTTAGTAATATATGCTTTTTGACCGCTTGGTGTAGCTGGATATTCTGGTAAAATAAGTTGGGTTTTTACTCCTAAAATATTATTGGTGTTATCATTCCAGTCTAAGGTAAAAGGATATGCCGTTTCGGCAATGAGCATGTCTTTATTAAAAGTATGGCTACTATTTGCGAGAATTAATTTTAATTGATTTAAATCCTTTCCATGCCAAATGGGGTAATAAGATAACCCGATAATATCATAATTGATATTGTTAAATTGATTAAAAAACAAGTCGGCACCCAGTATTCCTGCATAATGTAATATTATTTTGGTTTTGGGAGCGGAATCTTTTACCGCTTTAACACCTTGTTCTATAAGTGATATAAATTGTGTCTTGTTGCTACTAATGTTTCCGTAAGGATACAAAAAACCATTATTAATTTCGTTACCAATTTGAATATAATCGGGTTGTATTTGAAGAACAATTTTTTTTGTGTAGGCGTAAACGCTATCTTTTAAAACAGCAAAAGTCAAATTTTGCCATTTTGAAGGCGTTAATTGTTGACTAGGATCTGCCCAAGTATCGGAATAATGAACCGTTAACCAAATTTTAAACCCCAAACCATGTAGGCGATTTGCAAAAATTTTGACTTCATCAAAACCGGAATGTTTATCAATTGGAGAATGCCAAATCTTTAGTCTAATGGTGTTAATACCACTATTTTTAATAATTGTAAGCATCGATTCGGTTTGACCATTTTCATCATAAAAAAGAGGATTGCTTAATTCTATTTTTGGCAGGTCAGAAATATCAACGGCGCGAATAAAATTGTTAACAGGTGGGATTAATTGAATTGGATTCTCAGTGCTTTTTGCACAAGAAATTAAAAGAATCGTAAAAAGGTAACATAAATATCTCATTGATTAAAAAATATCTGTATTAGATAAGTGTTTTTACTTTATTGAACATTCAATTTTGAGAGAATGTCATTCATCATTTCTATTTGCACTTTTTGTATTTCTAATAAATCTTGTTGTTGATGCAGGATTAAATGGTCTAATTTCTCATGCAACATTCTAATTTCTAATTCCGATTTGAGGTTAATCATATAATCTTTTTTACTTCGGGCGCGGTCTTTTTCTTCTTGACGGTTTTGACTCATCATAATAACAGGAGCTTGAAGAGCTGCTAAACAAGATAAAATTAAATTTAACAAAATAAATGGGTAAGGATCGTAAGCCTTATTGGCTAACCAAATAATATTGAGGCAAATCCAAAGTAAAATAAAAATGCCAAACGAAATGATAAAGGTCCAACTTCCCCCAAAAGAAGCGACTTTATCGGCTATTTTTTGACCAAATGTTGCTTTAAGTGAATCATTATTTACAATTTTATCAGTTAAGGTTGTTCTAGAAGAAATAGAAGTCAAAACATTTTTTTCTAGTTCGGTCAATTCTCCAATTTGTTTTGACAGATAATTAGAAATGTAAATTTCGCGAAAGTGGTTGAGCTCAGTCATGCTTAAATAGCTGTTAACCGAAAATTTTGGATACGTTTTTTGAATAATTTCCATTATTGATTGACGAACAATTTTTGCTGAAATGCGTTCGGAAACAGGAAATTCTTTATTTGAAATATCGCTTTTAAAACCTTTCATTGCTTGTTTTTTAGTTAATTATTTATGGAGATTCCATTAATAAATGTTTGTAGTATTTTGATGGTTTCTAATTCGTGAGTGGGTATTTTTAGAGGATTTTTATCTACAATGATAAAATCGGCATACTTACCAACTTTTAAAGAACCCAATTTATCTTCTTTGTGAATTTGCCAAGCAGCATGGATAGTCATCGCTTTTAATCCTTCTAAAACACTGATATGTTGATTATACCCGATGGTATCACCTTCTTTGGTTTGACGTTCAACTGCCGTTTGAATCAATCTAAATGGTTTGCTCTCAAACATCGGCTGATCGGCGTGAAGCGAAAAGATGAGTCCTCTTTTTTGAGCATCGGCAACGGGCAACATTTTAGCGGTACGTTCAGATCCAAGAATGTCATTTTTAAGTCTTTTGCCGTAATAAAACAAGTGGTTTATATGAAAATTTGGTGTCATATTCAGTTGTTTCAATAACAACAAATCGGTTTGAGATAACAATAAGCAATGCTCCAATCGGTCGCGTTTTTGTGTTAAATCTGAAATTGAATTTGCTTTTTCAAAAGCGTTTAAGACTTCGGTATTGGCTGCATCGCCTTGAGCGTGAACCGCAATTTGCCAGCCTTTTTTGTTGTAGTTAGAAATAATATTAACCAAACTATCTTTATCAATCAACGCTTTACCGCTATAATTTAGTGGAATATGCAAACTTTGTGAACAAAAATCGGAATTTAAATAGGGCTCATTGAGATACATTGAACCGGTATAAGGTGAACCATCGTACCATAATTTTACACCAATAATGCTGTAAAAATCATCTTGAGTTGGTTTATTTGGCAACAAAAAGTCTTTATCTTGACGGATGTAAATAAAATGTCGGGGATAAGGTTTGCGTTTGGGCAAAAATCCGATTTTTGACAACAATTGGTCGATAAATTTGGGATGATTGGTAGCTAAAAATTCATAAAGACGCAGCGGTTTGGCATCGTTTATTTGAATGCCGGTAGACACCACCGAGGTATTTCCATTTTTTGCATAGGCACTTAAAACATGGGTAGTTGAAGTCATTAAGTTCTTTGGATTTAGCATTTCTTTTTGAAGTTGCTCTAAAATTGGTAAAAAAGCTTTTTGTTCGGCTATCAATCCGGTTAAATTACCTAGGCTGTCTTTTTCATAAAAACTAGATTCAGAAGGTCTTTTAGTGAATTTATCAATGCCCGCTTTTTCAAAGGCTTTAGAATTTGCCCAATAGGTATGCAAACTTTGCGAAATTAAAATCAATGGATTATTTGGAACCAAACTATCTAAAAATTGAATATTTGGGGTGATTAAATCATCGACTAAAACGGGATCAATTCCTTTACCTACAATCCATTCTCCCGGTTTTTTAGTTTTGATTTGTTCTGCTAAATATTCCCAAATTTCTTTGTTAGAATGGTGTTTGAATCCTGATAAATCTATCATTGATTCTAAAAATGCCGAAATAGCCACATGTGTATGGCTATCAATAAATCCGGGTAGAACAGTCTGACCTTTTAAATCAACTATTTTTACCTTATCTGATTTAAATTGTAATATATTTTCTTCATTTCCGATGGCTTTTACAATTCCATTTTCAACAAACATAGCTTGCGCCTGCGGTTGTGAATTATCTAAGGTAATGATGTTGGCATTTATGTAAATGGTAGCTGGTGTTTTAGCAAAGTCTTTTGTAATATATAAATATCCAATAAGGAGGCTAAAGCTAAGGATTAGTAAGAATAATAATTTACGATTCATATCTTAAAGTATGAGTATTTAAAGGCTTGTTACATCCATTTTTTTCGTTTAAAATAGCGCATCATAAATAGTATAATGCCAATCATAATTACCCAAACATAAAAATAGCCATATTTAAAATGCAACTCAGGTAAATTGTCGAAGTTCATTCCGTAAACGCCCACAATAAAAGTTAGAGGAATAAATATCGTGGCAATTATGGTTAGCATTTGCATGATTTTATTCATTTTATTGCTGATGCCCGACAGGTATAAATCGGTTAAACTCGACAGTGATTCGCGTTGCAACTCAATGTTTTCAATGACTTGGATAATATGGTCTTGAACGTCTCCAATATATCTCAGTGTAAAGTCGTCAATCAATTTTGATTCATCTTTTCGCAATGAAGATAATACATCACGCAAAGGCACGACCATTTTTCTGAATTTTATGAGTTGTTTTTTTAGAGCTTGTATTTCAATCATCACTGATTCTTCGGGGTTTTGAATAACTTTTTCTTCGATAATTGTGATACAATCGTTTAAATAATCGGAAACAAAAAAATAATTATCTACAACAGTATCGATTAAACGGTATAAAAGATAATCGGATGATTTGAGACGGATATTACCCTTACCGTCTCTCAAACGAAGGCGAATATCATCAAAAAGATCGCCTTGTTGTTCTTGAAAAGAGATTAACCAACCGGGTCCTAATACAAAACTGATTTGCTCTGAAATAATAGATTTTCTATTTTCTTTTATGCCTAACATCTTTAGAGAAACAAATAAATAAGTATCAAAATCTTCAAATTTTGGTCTTTGGTGTGTATCTAAAACATCTTCTAAAAGCAAAGGATGAAGTTTAAATTTTTGACCTACAGTGGCAATAGCATCAGTATCGTGTAGCCCTTCGATATTTAACCAAGAAGATTCGTTTTGAATTAAATTGTTAAGGCAATCATTAATAGAGGTCAATTCGCAAGATTTAAAATTTTGTTGATTGTATTCTATTAATTCAAATTTAATTTGTTGGGTTTTTTTCTTCCCGATGTGCTGAAGCGTACCAGGCGGAAGTCCAACTTTATGATTTAACTTTATGTCGGTTTTATTCATTATTTAAGTTTTTGAGTTGACAGAGTCAAAGTATCCTTTTTAATATAAAATAAAAAATAGCACAAACATCCAAGTGTAGCGATTCCTGTAATTAAAAAAATTGCACTAGAGCCATAATAAAACCAAATAAGACCAGCCAATGAACTCGCTAACATACTGCAAATACTTTGAAATCCTGCATAAGTGCCAATGGCGGTTCCTAAATCATTTTGTGCAACCGAATTGCTAATCCAAGCTTTTGAAATACCTTCGGTGGCGGCGGCATAAATCCCATACATAAAGAATAGAGCCATATATAAGTACCAATTAGTATTAAAGCTCATCGTCAAGTAAACCAAAGCAAATAAAGCGATTCCGAAAATAAACATCCTTCTAAATCCGATTTTATCGGCAAGCATTCCCAATGGTAAAGAAAATAGGGCATAAATAAGGTTGTAAAAAATATAAACGCCAATAATGGACGTATCACTAAATCCCAAATCCTTTCCTTTTAACAATAAAAACACATCAGAACTATTAAATAAAGCAAAGATTAAAAGCCCGATGACCACTTTGCGATAAAGCTTCGGACTTTTTTTCCAATAATTTAAAAACGAAAAAAAAGAGGTTTTGTTTTGTGTTTTAGCAGATAATTGATTTTTTTCTTTTAACAAGGATGAGGCAATTATTGCCAAGACACCCGGTATAAAAGCAATATAAAATAAAGCAATATAATTTTTGGGATAAAAATAAAGATATATCAATGCCAATGAAGGTCCTAAAACAGCACCTAAAGTATCCATGGCGCGGTGAAATCCGAATATTTTTCCTTTAGTTTGAGCGGTGGCTTCATCAGATAAAATGGCGTCACGCGCACCGGTTCTAATCCCTTTTCCAAATCGGTCGAGCGTTCTTGCAAAAAAAATCCACAATGGATAGACAAATATAGCCATCATCGGTTTTGATAAGGCGCTAAAGGCGTAACCCAATTGTACAAAGGGAACACGACGTTCCATTTTATCAGATAATTTTCCGAAATATCCCTTACTCAATCCTGCAGTAGCTTCGGCTAAACCTTCTAAAATGCCAATTAAAACAACTGAAAATCCAATTTGCTTTAAGTAGATTGGCATTATAGGATATAGCATTTCGCTAGCTGTATCTGTAAATAAGCTGATTAAAGATAAAATCCAAACGGTACGTGTAATAGTTTTCAAGGACATCAATTTTTTATTGAGGTTAAAGTATAAAATAATTTTGATTAAATATGGAATTAAAATTAAACTTTTAAAATACTAATCGTCAATTAAAGTTTTGCAAAAAATAATCCTTGTTTTAGCCTCAATATATAAATTAAAATCTATTTTTGATAAGTTTAAAAATTGTAAATTTCACTAAAAAATGATAAAAAATACCATTCTGTTTGTAAGTTGTTTGTTAATTTCAGTTTTAGGTGTTGCTCAACAACTCTATACACCTCGCGATGTACAACAAACATTTAAAAATAATACGCGCGATTTATCGGGAAATCCGGGTAAGAATTATTGGCAAAATAAGGCTATTTATAACATCAAATTAAAAGTTAATCCGCCAAGTAAAACAATCTATGGGGCAGAAATTATCACTTATACTAACAGCAGTCCCGACACTTTAAAAATGCTGAATTTTAAATTGTATGCCAACAATCATAAACCGGGTGCACCGCGCTTATGGCAGATTGGTGAAGATTATATGACATCGGGTTTGCACATTGATAAATACCAAGAAAATGGTATCGATACGAAGTGGGAAAGCGATAGAGATGGTACCAATAAGACTATTAAATTAAAGCAAGCTTTGGCGCCAAATCAAAGTGTTAAACTCAATTTTGACTGGCATTACGATATGTCTGTACAAAGTGGTAGAGAAGGGGCTATTGATTCTACAACGTTTTTCATTGCCTATTTTTTTCCTCGTGTAGCTGTTTACGACGATTTAAACGGTTGGGATACGATGACCTTTACAGGATCACAAGAATTTTATAACGATTTTAACGATTATTCTGTAGAAGTTACAGTACCTAAAAATTATATTGTTTGGGGTACTGGCGACCTTCAAAATCCCGATGAGGTTTTACAACCTAAATATGGAGATTTGTATCAAAAATCTTTAATTAGCGATTCCATTTTTACCATTGCAACGCCAGAAAACTTAACCAAATCACAGATTACTAAGCAAAATGACTTCAATAATTGGAAGTTTAAAGCCAATCATATTACCGATGTGGCTTTGGCGTTGAGCAATCATTACAATTGGGATGCCGGCAGTGTGGTAGTTGACAGCTTAACGATGCGGAGAGCCAGCGTTCAAGCGGCTTATGATGATAAGTCTTTAGATTTTCATAAAATGGTTGAATTTGGCAAACATGCTTTAAATTGGTTTTCTAATTTTTATCCGGGAGTGCCTTATCCATTTTCAAAATCAACCATTGTTAGAGGTTTTGCCGATATGGAATATCCGATGATGGTTAATGATAATTCTGAACCCGATTTAGATTTTTCACGTTTTGTAGCCGAACATGAAATAGCACACAGCTACTTTCCATTTTATATGGGTATCAACGAAACGCGTTTTGCCTTTATGGATGAAGGCTGGGCAACTACCTTAGAGCACCTTATCGGGATTTCTGATTTAGGCAACGAAAGAGCCATCGATGCTTTTAAAAATTTTAGAGTCAATCGTTGGATTAATGATGCAAATATGGAAGAAGATTTACCAATTATCACTCCTTCAAATATTTTAAATGGCGTTGCTTATGGCAATAATGCCTACGGAAAACCAGCCCTTGGCTATCTTGCATTAAAAGATATGTTGGGCGATGATCTGTTTAAAAAGGCACTTAAAGGCTATATGCTTAGATGGCATGGAAAACATCCCATACCTTGGGATTTTTTCTATTCAATAAACGATATTTCAGGTAAAAATTTAAACTGGTTTTGGAGCCGTTGGTATTTTAGCAATAATTATATCGATATTGGAATTAATTCAGTGACAATTGATAAAAAGAAAGTAGCTATTGTCTTACAAAATATTGGCGGATTACCAGCGCCATTTGATGTTATTGTAAAAACTAAATCAGGCGAGAAAATTTATCATAAAACCTCAGAAGTTTGGCAAGCAAATGCCAATAAAGCGACCGTAATTATTGAAGGAATTCAAGATATTATTTCGATCAAAATTGATGGTGGTATTTTTATGGATGCCAATACTAGTGATAATATTTGGTACAACAACTAAACTTTAAGGGCCTTAAAATATTGAATTACAAAATAAAAGGAGACTAGACTCCAAACGGTTTCTAAAATTATAAAGGGGATATAATTTAATAAGATTGATGCAGAAAGCGCCAATAGAGCGCCTATTAAATTCAACACCATATAAAGTAAATCTCCGTTTTTTAATTTACCACTTAAGTTTAAGAAATAGGCGAGTAAAATAAAAAAAGTGCCTATAAAACCAATCCAATCTACGTAATTCATGTCGTAAAAAAAATAGCGATTATTTATATTAAAATTGAAGGTGAAATCATAAAAATTAAGGCACAAAATTAGCTCTAAAAATAATATTTAAGCCCCAATAAAAAAATTGAAAATAAAATAAAATATTTTTTTTTAAATTGATTGTTCATAAGATGAGCGTAACTGTAACAAAAACAATTAAATATATTAATTTTTTGTTGAAAGAATTGGTGTTAAATAGTTATTTGTTTTTATAAAATTGATTGATTTTTTAATATAATTTTGTATTAATATTACAAATTAAATATCAGTAAGAAAATATAAAATTAACAACTAAAAATTTATAAAAAATTACAAAAATGAAAGAACTAATGCCTCAAGAATCTGAGCCTCCGCTGGGGGTCGATTTAGCTACTTCCGAACTTGTTTTAGAAACAAATTCAACAAACAAAAAATTATACACCGAAGCTGAATTATTAAATTCAGATTTTGAAGTCCTCGGAGCCGAGGCTTCAAATTTCAGAGACAAATACTTCCCTACAGTTTCTGATAAAAAATGGAGTAGCTGGAAATGGCAAATCCAAAATAGTTATACAAATTTTGATGAACTCTCACAAATATTAGACATCAGCAATGTTTCGGACGATATAGAATTTATATCAAAATCGAAAAAATTGCCACTTAGAATCACGCCTTATTATGCGAGTCATTTTGAGGGCAAACCGAGTAATTACCCTTTAATTAAATCAGTAGTCCCTTCAAAACTTGAATTTATTGTCACCGAAGGTGAAGAGGAAGATCCGCTGCACGAAGAGTCAATGTGCCCCACCGAAAATTTAGTTCACCGTTATCCCGATCGGGTATTGATGCTTTCAACAGGTTTTTGTTCCGTGTATTGTCGCTATTGCACCCGTTCGCGCATGGCAAACAAAGACCCAAAATCGTATGGTGTTAAAGTTTGGGAAAAATCGATTGAATATATTAGAAATACGCCTACCATTAGAGATATCGTCATATCGGGTGGTGACCCTTTAACGATGCCCGATAAACAAATTGAATATTTATTATCGCAATTGCGCGCCATTCCTCACGTCGAAATTATTAGATTAGGCACCAAAGTTCCAATGGTCTTGCCACAAAGGATCACTCATAATTTGGTGAATATGATTAAGAAATACCATCCAATTTATATGAGTGTTCACGTAACACATCCCGATGAATTTACACCCGAAGTAAAAGAAGCTTGTAATCGTATTGCAAATGCCGGTATTGTTATGGGTAGTCAAACCGTTTTATTAAATGGTGTAAATGACAACGTTGAAACGATGAAAAATTTAATGCACAAAGCCTTGATGTCTCGTATAAAACCGTATTATATTTACCAATGCGATCCGATTCCCGGGTCTTCACATTTTAGAACTCCTGTAAGTAAAGGACTCGAAATTATTCAAGGTTTACGTGGCTTTACAAGTGGTTATGCCATTCCGCATTTTGTAATTGATGCGCCTGGTGGAGGCGGAAAAATTCCGTTATTACCCGAATATTATCAAGGGCGTGAAGGCGATTATGTGGTGATGAAAAATTTTGAAGGTAAAATTTATAAATACTATGACCCATTAACAGCCGATTTAAGTTGAGTTGGGTACAAAATCTGTTATCAAATCAAAATTTCTAGAATTTAGAATTTGAATTTTCTCTTTATTAAAAGTGAAAGTAAAATTGTGAATTCAGAAATATAAAATTTATAAAAAATTAGAATAACAAATGAAAATTGGATTAACCTACGACCTGAGAACCGATTATTTAAAACAGGGTTATAGCGAAGAAGAAACAGCCGAATTTGACAAAGAGAGTACCATTGCGGGTATTGAACAAGCCATACAAAATGCAGGGCATCATACAGTTCGTATTGGTAACGCTAAAAACTTGATGAAAGCCCTTTTAAAAAGTGATACTTGGGATTTAGTTTTTAATATTTCGGAAGGTTTATTTGGCGAAGGACGCGAATCATTAGTACCAGCTCTGCTCGACGCCTATAAAATACCCTATACTTTTTCGGGACCTGTAACGCTTGGCATTTCATTAAACAAGGCTTTTGCAAAACAAATTGTGAGAGATAGTGGAATCAATACACCTGCTTTTTTTGTGGTCTCTAAATTTGAAGATGTTGCAAAAGTTAAGTTAGAATATCCGCTTTTTGCCAAACCAATTTCTGAAGGGACCGGCAAAGGAATCGATTCTAAATCATTTATAATTTCTAAAGAGGAATTAGAAAAGGTTTGCCACAACTTGCTTTCAAAATTTAGTCAGCCTGTTTTGGTAGAAGAATACCTTCCGGGAAGGGAATTTACGGTAGGTGTTCTTGGAACGGGCGAAAATGCTTTCGTACCAGGTGTTATGGAGATAAGCTACAATAAAAATACCCATAATTTTTACTCGTACGACAATAAAGAAAATTACGAAGGACGCATTAATTACACCGCTGTAACAGGTGAATTGTTTGAGCAATGCAAAGATGTTGCTCTAAATGCCTGGAAAGCCCTAAATTGCTATGACGGCGGTAGGGTAGATGTTAAAATTGACCGTTTTGGGAAGATGAGTTTTATTGAAGTTAATCCCTTGGCAGGATTAAATCCCACCATTTCCGATTTGCCAATTCTTTGCGGATTAAATAAGGTCCTTTATCAAGAAATTATCGACGAAATACTAAAATCGGCTATACAAAGAAATTTTACTTACAATACTCATGAAAATTGTAATTCTCTCCAATCAGGTACTTAGCAACCATCCCGACGAGTTAGATGTCATCAATCAGCGCGACATGGTTAAATTGGCTTGCGAGAAGTTGAGCTATGAAGTATGTTGCCTATCGATTGGCGATAATTTAAAAGCTGATTTCGAAAAAGTTAAACTCGAAAAACCAGATGTGGTTTTTAATTTAATGGAAGCCTCTTGGGGTATTGCCGAACTTTGTTATGTGGTGCCAGCGCTATTAAATGCATATAAAATCCCTTATACCGGTGTTCCACTCGATGCCTTATTTGTAACCGGAAATAAAGTTTTAGCTAAAAAGCTGATGCAATTTAATAAGCTCCCAACAGCCAATTTTTTTGCAATAAAAGATCTCGATCAATTAAATCCTTTAAAAACCTATATTGCCAAACCCATTTGGGAAGAAGCTTCGGTTGGTATTTCTAGTGATTTTATTTTTAAAACATCCGAAAAGGAAAAGTTAAAAACCATTAAAAATTTACCCAATTCACATTATTTTATAGAGGAATTTATCGATGGCAGGGAATTAAATATTAGTTTGTTAGCCGATAAAAATGGGGTTGAAGTATTACCAATTGCCGAAATTCTATTTTCGGATTACTTTGACGATAAACCTAAAATTGTTGGCTACTTAGCAAAATGGGATGAAAATAGTGAAGAATATAAACAAACTAATCGCTCGTTTAATACTTTAAAGCATACCAAAGAACTCGAAAATAAGCTGAATGAAATTTGCTTAAAGTGTTGGGAATCCTTTAATTTAAAGGGCTATGCGCGTGTTGATTTTCGCATTGATAAGGATAACAATATTTTTATTTTAGAAATTAACGGCAATCCGTGCATTGCGCCCGATAGTGGCTTTGTTGCGGCAGGTAATCAAAAGGGTTACAGCACATCAATGATGGTTGAGAGAATAATATCAGATTTAAATTAATTTTTTAATAGATGAAATACCGAAAACAGTTAAGAAAAAGCGATATTCCGGTTCTTAAAAAAATATTAGTTTCTACGGGATTTTTTTATGATTCAGAAGTTGAAATTGCCTTAGAATTGGCACAAGAAAACTGGGAAAAAGGAGCCGAAAAAAGTGGCTATATTTTTATTATTGTCGAAAAAGATGAAATGCCGGTTGCCTTTGCATGCTACGGCAAAACGCCCTGCACCGAAAGTAGTTACGATTTGTATTGGATAGCAGTTCATCAGAGTTTAAAAGGAAGCGGTATTGGAAAAATATTGATGAAAATGTTATCAGAAGATATTGCACAATTAGGCGGTAAAAATATATGGATTGAAACTTCGGGAAGGCCTCTGTATGAACCCACACGTCAATTTTATTTTAAATACGGCTGTAAATTAGTGGCACAACTACCTGAATTTTATGGTGTAAATGACGATAAAGTAGTCTATTTGTTGAAAGTATAGATTCTAATTTGAAGGGATATTTGCAAAAACTAACTCGCAATTTTCGACAGCTTTTAATGAAAGTGCCCTGTCTTCAGGAGTTTTAAAAACTAATAAATCACCAGTATTTAGTTGTAAATCCTGATTTTCTAAGCTAATTTTTAATACGCCTTTATAAACATAAATAAACTGCCATTGATTTGCCTTATTTAAAAGGTAATCTGTATTTTTGTTTTTGGGGATTGAAGCATTTGCTAAGTTTCCTATTATACTATTGGTAGTCATTAAATTAAAATCGGTACAAGTGCCAATTGAGGTCGTTTTCCAGCGGCCTTCAAATTTAGAAATATCAAATTTCTTTAATATTTTTGGCTTTTGATTGTCGTGTTTCAGAGAGATTTGTCCATCTAGAATCATTAATTGCCTATAGACTTCTGGCAGAATTGTAAAATCTGATTTCTCTACAAGTACATTAGCGGTACTCAACCTAAATTCAAAATTTCTAGAAAGGTAATCGGCTGTTTTAGGATAGATAAAAAGTTGAGTGCTCGTGCCTCCAGTCCAATTTTTTACTTCAAAACTTTCGGATTTTAGAATTTCAAAATTCATATAGAAGTCATTTATCGCTAATGATGAAAAAAAATTTAAAAAATAATAATCTTAGAATAACAAATGTACTTTTATCTTTGTAAAAATATCAAAAAATGAAATTCATAAATTTATTAGCAAGTCTGGGTATTATTTTATTACTGTCTTCTTGCAAAAGCACAACCAAAGTTAATGTTACTTTTTTACAATTGAATGACGTTTATGAAATAGCGGCTTTAGAAGGCGGAAAAGTAGGCGGAATGGCTCGTGTAGAAACTGTTTATAAGCAATTATTAAAAGAAAACCCCAATACTTATATTTTAATGGCAGGCGACTTTTTAAATCCCTCTTTATTAGGAACTTTAAAATATCAAGGGGAATCGATTCGCGGTAAGCAAATGATTGAAGTTATGAATGCGCTTCCTGTAAAGCTTGCTACTTTTGGCAATCACGAATTCGATTTAAATTTTCCTGATTTACAAAAACGTTTAAACGAATCGACTTTTGATTGGGTTTCAGCTAACACAAAACATCTTGTAAATGATAGTATTAACTTATTTTATAAGCTACAAAACAATAAAATTTTGCCACTTTCTGAAACTTATGTTTTAGAGGCAAAACAACAAAATCAAACGTTCAAAATTGGCTTATTAAGTTTGACAATTGATGATAATAAAAAGGATTATGTCAATTATGAAGATAAGTTTGTATCGGCAAAACGTGTTTACCAAAAGCTAAAATCAGAATCTGATATTGTTTTAGGTTTTACCCATCTAAAGAAAATTACCGATCGTGAATTATTGCAACAATTTCCAGAAATCCCTTTAATTATGGGCGGTCACGAGCATACTAATATGTTGTTAACCGAAGGTAATTCGCATATAGCCAAAGCCGATGCCAATGCCAAATCGGTTTATGTTCATCGCTTACAATTCGATTCTAAAACTAAGATAACGTCTATTAATTCCACTTTGGTTTATCTAGATTCAACCATTATTCAAGATGCCGAAATCTTAAAAATTGTCAATAAATGGCAAGCTATACAAGATGCGCAACTAAAAGGCGTCATAAAAGACCCAGAAGCAATAGTGTATCATACTCAAATTCCACTTGACGGAAAAGATACACCTATCCGTTCCATTCAAACTAATTTGGGTCAAATTATTGCACAAAGTATGTCGGCGGCATCAAAAAATCCAGCTGATTGTGCTTTTGTAAATGGAGGCTCTATCAGGATAGATGATGAGTTGGTTGGCAATATTACTGGTATTGACATTTTTAGAGTATTGCCCTTTGGAGGCGGCGTGCTAGAAGTAGATTTAAGAGGGATGTTGCTAAAAGAAGTTTTAGATTATGGCGAAAAAGCTGCCGGTACGGGCGCTTACTTACAACGTTTTAATGCGATATTTGAGCAAGGAAGTTGGCAAATTAAGGGGAAACCAATTGATGAAAATAAAGTGTATCATATTGCCATTTCTGATTATTTGATAAAGGGTTTTGATATTCCGATGCTCAAAGAAAGCAATCCATTAGTTTTAAAAGTTTATAAACCTTTAGAATCTGATACTACCGATGTTCGGGTTGATATTCGCAAAACGGTAATTGACTTTTTAAAATCAATAAAATAGCTTAAATATCGTATAAAAAAATCACAATTATGGATTATAATCTTGGGATTGTGTTGTCTGGTGGAGGAGTTAGAGCCATTGCCCATATTGGTTTGTTACAAGCCCTAAAAGAGAACAATATTCACCCTGAAATTATTTCAGGAACAAGCGGCGGCGCATTGGTTGGCGCTTTATATGCAGCTGGTTACAACACCGAAATGATGTTGCATTTTTTTGAAGAAACGCCTTTATTCAAATTTTCTTTGTATTCATTAAATAAACCCGGTATTATGGATACCGATAAATACAGTATTTTTTTCGATAAATATTTTAAAATCAATACGTTTGAAGCATTGCAAAAACCTTTATATGTCAATGCAACCAATATTTTAAATGGAAAATCAGAGTTTTTTCACAAAGGACCATTGATAAAACCTTTATTGGCATCGGCAGCTTTACCACCAATTTTTTCTCCTATCGAAATTGGCGAAAACTTATATTCAGATGGTGGTATTTTAAATAATTTTCCCATAGAACCTTTGCGATTTTCTTGTTATAAATTGATAGGTAGCTTTGTAAATCCTTTAACAGATATTGATAAACACGAAGTTAAGAGCACCATGGCATTAATTCAGCGCGTTTATCACATCGGATTAGATGCTAAAGATTTGATAAAATTTAATCAATGTAATTACGTTTTTTCACCTCCAGAAATTTCAAATATTGGTGTTTTCGATAGTAAAGCGGTAATTAAATCCTATGATTTTGGCTATCAACATGCATTATTAGAGATGCCAAAAATATTGGAAAGCCTAAATTGAATTTGTTATTTAGAAACATTCTAAATAAAATGATATTTATCATATTTATGAATAGATAGATTACATTATTTTTGCAACCTAATTCTAACTATTTATAATAATTCTAAATAACAAAATATGAAAAATAAATTTTTAATGCTAATACTTTTAACAGCATTTCCTACAATTAATGCGCAAGAACTACAAACAAATTTATCAAACTTAATTAATGGTATCACTTTAGGTGGTTATGCTCAAATAGATTATAATGAGCCAAGTGGATCAACTCCCGGTAATTTAGATGCTCATAGAGTTGTGATTTTTTTAGATAAAAAATTTAATGATAAAGTTAGTTTTGTAACAGAAATTGAATTTGAACATGTACGTGAAGAAGCGGGTATTGAACAAGCCTATATTAAATATCAAATTTCTGATAACACTAATTTACTAACTGGATTGATGCTGATACCTATGGGTATTATTAATGAAGCACATGAACCCACAACATTTTATGGTGTAGAGCGCCCAAATGTTGACAAGTTCATCGTTCCAACAACTTGGAGAGAAATAGGTATTGGTATTTCTGGAAATATTACTAATACCTCATTAAAATATCAAGCTTATATTTTTAATGGTTTTAAATCTTATGCTAATGGCATGGGATTTCTAAATTCTAAAGGTTTTCATGATGGTAAGCAAGAAGGTATGAAAAGTATTATTAACACGCCTAATTTTTCAACAAAGGTCGATTATTATGGTATTATTGGCTTGAGATTAGGCTTGGCAGGATATTTCGGAAAAACACAAACCGACGATTCCCAAATTGACGCTTCCCAAGTTAAGGTTGCTATGATTGGTTTGGATGCACGTTATACCTACAAAAAATTGGAATTAAAAGCTGAATATATTCATACAAATATAAAAAATACAGAAGATTATAACACTTTAACAGGAAATGATTTGGGCTCACAAATGGTTGGCTATTATACAGAAATAGCTTACAATATTGATTTGAAAAACGATCAAAAAATCACACCATTTTTAAGATATGAAAGATATAATACTCAATCAAAAACAGCTGGCAATCTAATTTCTGATAAGGTTAATGATAGGAATGAGGTAATTATGGGATTAAATTTTAAAGTTGCAGATGGTGTGGCTTTTAAGGCCGATTATCAATTTATAAATAACGCTTTGCAAAATAGTCAATCTCAAAAACAACTCAATGCAGGGATTGCCATTTGGTTTTAATATCTGATAATAATTTGGAGGTTCAAAAATAAAAGAAATGAAATATATAGTTATAATATTTTTTAGTATAAGTATGCTTTGTCCGGCTCAAAACAACAGAACTGAAACCATCATACATGATGAAATTAACACGGTTTTAAATATTGATGGGTATATCAATAAAAAAGTAAATGTTCCCAATTCATTATTACATGAATTACCCATAGATTTAGCTCATAATAATTTCTTTGAGATTCGCATAAAAAATATAAAAGTCGGTTATTATTATTTTGGAAAAGCTTTTGGAAAAGCAGACTATTTTGATTATTTAGTGATATTTGATACTAATTTGATTATAGAAAAAGTTAAAGTATTAACCTATAGAGAAGAACGAGGTGGAGAAATTGCAAGTAAACGTTGGTTAAATCAATTTAATGGTAAAACAATTAATCAATCGCTACAATATCAGAAAGATGTTGTAGCCATTTCTGGAGCAACCATATCGGCCAGTTCGTTAACAAGAGAAGTTAATAAACTATTACAAACCATAACAATTTTAAAAGAAAATAAACTATTATTATGAATCTAGACAGACTTATTTACAGTTTTCCCAAATACTATAAAAACACCATTTTAATTTTTGTAATTATGGTAAATATCGGATTTTTTACAGGCTTATTTTTTATAGAAAATACCACTAATTTCAAATCAGTTGGTATCCAAGAACAATATTTAGGTAATGAAAATAATGAAAAAGCATTCGAAATGAAATTCAAAAAACCGCAAAAAGAAATGTTGACATTGATTCATAATCATATCTTATCCTTATCGATTTTGTTTTTTGTGATGAGTAGTTTGCTAGCCATTACTGGCATCAATAAAAAAATCAAATCGTTTCTGATGATTGAACCTTTCCTATCTTTATTAGTAACCTTTGGTGGACTTTATATTGTATGGAGTGGTGTGCTTTGGTTTTCGTATATCGTTATAATATCGGGTACTTTAATGACGTTTAGTTTTTTAGGAGCATCGGTATTGATTGTAACCGAATTATTTAAAAAACCAGAAAAAAGTACATTATCAATTTAAAACATGTAAATTTGCTCGCAATTAATTATTGAACATCTTACAATATTAAATTGATTGCTCATGATTTCACAATCCCCAAAATTTTTAGGTGAAGGCTTAACTTACGATGACGTATTATTGGTACCTGCCTATTCAAAAGTCTTGCCAAGAGAGGTTTCTATCAAGTCAAAATTATCTAGAAATATCAGTATTAACGTGCCTATTGTATCAGCAGCAATGGATACCGTAACCGAAGCAGCTCTTGCAATTGCTATGGCTCGCGAAGGAGGTATTGGCGTTTTGCACAAAAACATGACGGCTAAAAAACAAGCACTCGAAGTAAAAAAAGTAAAACGTTCAGAGTCTGGAATGATATTAGAACCCGTTACTTTGACAAAAGACGCTACGGTTTTAGATGCTAAAAAATGTATGAGCGAATTTGGTATTGGAGGGATTCCAATAATCGACAAAAAAGGAATTTTAGTAGGTATTGTTACCAATAGAGATTTGCGTTTTGAACGCGACGACACGCATAAAATAGCAGAGGTAATGACCTCTAAAAATTTGATTACTACACATGAAGGTACGTCACTCAAAGAAGCCGAAGTCATTCTTCAAAAACATAAAATTGAAAAATTACCGGTTGTAACTGCGGATAACAAGTTGGTCGGATTAATCACTTATCGAGATATTATTAAAGTAAGCGAAAACCCCGATGCCAATAAAGATAGTTATGGACGTTTGCGCGTGGCTGCTGCACTTGGCGTTACCAGCGATGCCCTAGATAGAGCAACTTTATTAGTTGAAGCGGGTGTTGATGCTTTGGTAATTGATACCGCTCACGGTCATACCGAAGGAGTCGTAAATACGCTTAAAATGATTAAAAATCATTTTCCAGAAATCGATGTGATTGTTGGAAATATTGCAACGGGCGATGCTGCAAAATTTTTAGTAGCAGCTGGAGCTGATGCTGTAAAAGTTGGCATTGGTCCCGGTTCAATTTGTACTACAAGAATCGTTGCAGGTGTTGGATTTCCGCAATTATCCGCAATTGTTGAAGTGGCAAAAGCTTTAAAAGGAACTGGTGTTCCGATTATTGCCGATGGTGGTATCCGTTATACGGGAGATATCACTAAGGCAATTGCAGCTGGTGCTTCTACAGTGATGTTGGGATCGTTATTGGCAGGCACAAAAGAATCTCCGGGAGAAACCATCATTCTCGAAGGTCGTAAATATAAATCTTATCGTGGTATGGGCTCGGTTGAAGCGATGCGTCAGGGTTCGAAGGATCGTTATTTTCAGGATGTTGAAGATGATATTAAAAAATTGGTTCCCGAAGGAATTGTTGGACGCGTACCTTATAAAGGAGATCTGTTTGAAACTATGCATCAATTTATTGGAGGCTTACGCGCCGGAATGGGTTATTGCGGGGCTGCTACCATTGAAGATTTGAAAGAACACGGACAGTTTGTTAAAATTACCGCCGCTGGAGTTATTGAAAGTCATCCACACGATATTACTATCACTAAAGAATCGCCAAACTATTCAAGAGGTTAATCGCTTATACTGTCAATGGCTTTAAAAACTAAATCACACCATAGGTAGGGGTTTTCTAACATCGGATAATGTCCGGTATTATTGAGCCAAAACAGCCTGTTAGTTTTAATTTCTAACGCTAATTGGTTTGCAATGGCACTAACAGCTACAGGATCATCGGTTGCCCAAACCAAACCAATTGTTAAATCAGTTTCTTTTAAGGCGTCAACCCACCGATTCCAAAAAATATAGCGTTCATTTAGGTATTGTGATATTTTAGGCAAAACTGTTAATCCTTCATTCTCGGTCAGCAGAAACCACATATTTTCTATTTCGCAATCTTTTATTTTTGAAGAATCATAAAAAACAGATTTTAGATTTCTTTTAAAACTATTTTGTGTTATCAATTTAGCTACAGTTTGACCAAAATATTTTGATTTTAATAACTTCTGAATGGGTTTAAGTTTCGCCAATTCAATATGAATACTGCCATTGCAAAGTACCATCCCCAATAGGTTGACTTTTAATTGATTTTCGTTATGGCGCGCTAACAATTCGGTGGCTACACTGGTGCCATAATTGTGTGCTATAATAATGACATTGGTTATATTTAGCTGTTTCCATAGCCTTTCGGCGATGTCAGCTTGTGTATTAATACGGTACAATTCATTTGGTTTTTCAGAAAATCCAAATCCCAACTGATCGTGAATAACAACCCGATAATGCTCTGATAACTGATTGATAACCTTGTAAAAATCATAAGACGAAGTTGGAAATCCGTGTAAAATGGCTAGTGTCGTTTCAGATTTGCCCTTATCAATCACAAAAATATTGTAAGTCAAAACGGTGGTAAAATACCCCAAATCGCGCCATTCGTTATAAGTCATTTTCTTTTATTTTTTGAGCAACAAAGTCAGTAATAGCATCTGTTTTTGCAAAATCGAACCAGTTGATAGCTTTGTTTTTCCTAAACCAGGTTTCTTGCCGTTTGGCATAGTGCCTCGTATTTTTTTTTATTTCTTCAACGGCAGTTTCTAAAGTATATTGCTTTTCAAAATAGGCAAATAATTCTTTATAACCAACTGTTTGCAGCGCATTTAATTCTTTGAAAGGATAGAGCTGGCGAGCTTCTTCTAACAATCCGTTAGCCATTATTTCATCAACACGTTGGTTAATACGCGCGTAAATGATTTCTCTAGGAGCCGTTAACCCAATTAAAATGGGTGTAAAAATTCGAGTCGTTTTTGTTTGTTCTTTATAACTGCTATACTTTTTGCCTGTTGCCAAACAGATTTCTAGGGCGCGTATCACGCGATGAGGGTTGTCAATTTCAATAGATTGATAGCTTTCTAAATCCAAATTTTTTAGCTGTGCTTGCAAATATTCTAGACCATTTTCTATCAATTGTTGATTTAGAGTTTTCCTAATTTTGGGATGGGCATCCGGAAAATAATCTAAACCTTTTAAAACGGCATCAACATACAAACCGCTACCGCCAACTAGTATGGCGCTATTTGTAGTTTGAAATATTTTATCGAGCAAATCTATGGCATCGCGTTCAAATTGCCCCACATTGTAGGGTTCAAAAATAGATTTATTTTGTATAAAATGGTGAGAGGCTTGACGTAATTCTTCGGGAGTTGGCACAGCGGTTCCGATGGTCATTTCTTTAAAAAACTGCCGTGAATCACATGATAAAATAGGTGCTTTAAAATGTTGTGCCAAAGCGATGCTTAACTTTGTTTTACCAATTGCAGTTGCACCAATTATGACAATTAAATGTTTGGTCATTCTTTGTCTAAATAAATAATTTTTTCAGATTTATAACGCTTAATATGTTGGTCAATAATTGGAAGTATGGTTGCCGAATGCCCATTTTGGCCAATTAAATTTCTGATAATTTCGATATGATTTATTTGAAAACTCAAGTCAAAATAAGCAAAGCCCATATAAGTATTGTCTTCAATTAAAATTACCGATTTTTCGCCTAAATGTCGCCCTTTATTCACTACGAGCATATCGGGCAAATTGACTGTGTATTTTTTAAATGTGCTAAAATGAGGTTTGTTGTATCTAGGTTTGTTTTGCAAGAGTTCTAATGTAAATTTTATATTCGAAATCAACTGATTACCTGTTTCTTCAACCGAAATAGATTGCACTTTCTCTTGAATAATCATTTTAGTTTTGCTTTCACTTAAAAAAATATGCAAAACTTCCTTTTTAATATTGATTGATTTGCCTATAAAAATGATATTTTCAGCTTCATCATGCAAATAAAACAAGCCATGACTATTAGGTAATGGCGCTAATAAACCAGTAAGTTTATCTGAAATTGTTTGTGCATTTATAATTGGCTTAATATTTTTTTTGATAATATTCTTATCGATATCCTTAGATAAAAGGAGTTTAAACAATTTGACGGTTGCAAGGGCATCACCACTAGCGCGATGCCTATCAGCAACCGCAATACCTAAGGTACGACATAATTTACCCAAACTATAGGAATCTAAATCGGGGATGAGTTGTTTGCTCAGCATAACTGTACATAGGGTTTTCCTCTCAAAATTGTAACCAATACGACTGAATTCAGTTTGTAAAATTCGGTAATCAAAGCTGGTATTATGAGCAATCAAAATACAATCTTGCGTAATTTCTACGATGCGTTTGGCAACTTCATAAAACTTTGGAGCTTGTCTTAACATCGCATTATTGATGCCTACTAAATTTACAACAAAAGGCTGAATAGGTTTTTCTGGATTTACCAAACTTATAAATTGATCAACAATGTCATTGCCATCAAATTTATAGATGGCTATTTCAGTAATGCCTTCTTCATTAAATTTTCCGCCGGTAGTTTCTATATCAACAATTGCATACATCAGTTTTTGTCGAGTTTTAATTTAGTGGGTCTATTGGCAATCTCCCAAGCGGTATAAAATATCAATTTAGTGCGTTTTGTCAGCAAATTGTAATCTATCTTTTCGGGTGTATCAGTCGGTTGATGATAATCGTCATGAACGCCATTAAAATAGAAGATTATGGGAATATTGTTTTTGGCAAAATTATAATGATCGGAGCGGTAATAAAATTTATTAGGGTCGTGTTCATCATCAAATTTATAATCTAATTTTAACTGGGTAAAAGTGGTATTTACTTTTTCGGATAATAGTTTAAGCTCAGTACTCAATTTATCGGAGCCAATAATATAGACGTAATTAGCGTTATTTAAATGGTCATCATCTACACGACCAATCATATCGACATTTAAGTTAGCAACCGTATTTTTTAAAGGAAAAATAGGAAAATTTGTATAATACCGAGAACCAAATAAACCTTCTTCTTCGCCTGTAAAGTTCAAAAATACAACTGACCTTTTTGGTGGATTTCCATTATCTACGGCCAATTTAAAAGCTTCGGCAATTTCTAAAACTGCCGAAGTTCCCGAGGCGTCATCGTCTGCGCCGGCATATATACGATTGTATTTTTTACCTAGATGATCATAATGTGCCGAAATAATGACGTATTGGTTGGGGTAGGTGCTACCTTTTATAAAAGCGACTACATTTTCAGAATTGTCATCAGACAATCCCATAAAAAAATCTTTCGGAATATTTTGAAGGTAAGTAGAATCGTAAGCCGATTGGATATTTAAATTTTTGTAATAGTTAACTAAATATTGCGCTGCCAATTTTTGACCTTTCTCTCCCGATTTTCGTCCTTCAAATTCGCTAGAGGTCAGATTGAACAATTGAATTTGCAAATCGGATTTAGTGATTGATTTGCCTATAATGGTATCTTCATTGGGGAGTACCATATTTTGTTTTGTTGCACAATTACAAAAAACAAAAAAACTAAATACAAACAAAAGATTTTTCATCAAAAAAAAACAATTAAAAAAATAAAGATAAAAAAATTAACGGGGTTTAATTAAGAAATGTTTGCTGTTTGTATCAAAACTCACTAAATCAGAATTAAATAATTTTTGCAGACTTTTATTTTTTATCAATTCATCTGGCGTGCCAGAAACAAATTTATCGGGAAACATCAACCATAGCTGATCGGCTAATTGTGTTGCAAAACTGACTTCGTGTGTGGCGATAACAATACTTTTATTAAGTGATTTACAAATATTTTTAAGCAAACTTAAAATACTAACCTTATAATGAATGTCTAAATGTGCTGTAGGTTCGTCTAAAAAAATAAGCGACGTATTTTGGGCTAAAGCTCTGGCAATCATCACGCGTTGTTTTTGACCATCACTTAATTCGTGTAATTTTTTGGATGCGAATTTTGTAATTTGAGTTTGTTCCATCGCTTGCTCAATAAAGTTGTGATCATCAAAAGTGAGTTTGCCAATCCAGTTTGTGTAAGGTTGGCGACCTAAGGCTACAACTTCTAAAACAGACAAATTATTTTGTGGAATGGGTTCAGTTAACACTAAACTTATTTCCAGGGCAATTTCTTGAGAACTGTATTTCTCTATCGATTTTTGGTTTAAAAAAATATGACCTCCTAAAGGCAGCTGCATCAGCGAAAGCGTTCTTAACAAGGTAGATTTGCCAACGCCATTATTTCCTAAAAGACATACAAAACTACCGCTGTTTAAGGCGATATTCAGGTTTTGTTGAACTACAATTGGGGCTCTTTTGGTTAAATAACCTATGCTCAATTGTTCGGTTTTTAGGATTAAATTTGTGGTGTTAGTATCCAAAATCAGAATAGTATTTTGCGTTTTCGAACTAATAACCAAATCACAATTGGCGCGCCAAACAGGGTTGTTACAGCATTTATTGGCAAGGTGTATGTGCTACTTGGCAATTGGGCAATGGTATCGCTTATCAGCATTAAAATGGCACCCATCAAAGCCACAGCCGGCATTAAAACTTTGTGATTTGAAGTTGTCATAATTAATTTTGTAAGGTGTGGCACTGCTAAACCAATAAATGCAATAGGACCGGCAAATGCTGTAACGACTCCGGTTAATAAACTGGTTGCAATTAATGCAATTTTTCGTGTAGTTTTAAAATTAACACCCATACTTTTGGCGTAATTTTCGCCAAGTAATAAACTGTTTAATGGTTTAACAATAAAGAGAATCATTGTAAATCCAACTACTTCGACACCTAAAAACAGACCGATATCAAACCAAGTTAAATTGCCGACAGAACCAAAACTCCAAAACATAAATTGCTGCAATTGTTCGGCATTACTAAAATAGGCTAAAACACTGATAATAGCCGATGTAAAACTACCAAACATCAATCCTATAATTAAAATAGACATGGTATTTCGTACTTTTGCAGCGGTAATTAAAACGACTAAAAGTATTAAAAAAGCTCCTAAACTTGCTGCTAAAACCATACTGTAACTCGTGCTTGCAAAATTTGAAAAAGTACTCCCAAATAATCCGGCACTCAACAATAAAAAAGCAACACCTAAACTGGCACCGGAACTAATTCCTAGTACAAAAGGTCCCGCTAATGGATTTCTAAAAAGTGTTTGCATTAACAAACCGCTAATTGATAATGATGAACCAACTAAAATAGCTGTAATGGTTTTTGGTAATCGGTAATCGGTAATGATATATTGCCAAGTTTTATTTGAACTTTCGCCTCCAAAAAGACTATGAAAAATATCCTTAAATGGAATAGAAACCGAACCTAAACTCAAGTTTAACAATGCCATAAAAAACAAAAGCAATATCAATAACAGAAATGATAAACGATATGTATTTTGATTCTGCAATTTGTGCTAATTAAGTTTTTTTAAAAAATAAGGTTTATAATTTGGCAATAATTCTGGATGAACCACTTTTATCAAATCTTTTAAAACAATATTTGGTTTTAAAGCTGCCTCTTCGTAATACAAAGTTCCGCCTGTTTTACCCAGCGTTAAAGCAAAAGTATAAACCTGTTTTGTTTTAAAGGCTTTGAATTTGCTATAATGCGGATTCGTTTCTCTCATTTCAACAAAACTTTTATAAGGACCCGCAGCAATCCAATATTGTGCATTTTGTGCCTGATTAAATACGGTTTCAAAACTCAAATTTAAACTTCCGTTTCCAGTTGTATTTTGCCAATAATAATGGGTGTTGGCATCTTTAAAAAATTGAGCGCTATAACTTTCGCCGGCAGGCAAATTCCAAATAGTACTATTAAGGTTTCCAGATAAGATGGTTGGACGTGTTTTAGCAGATAAAGCCAGCTTTGTAACTTGATGATAATCGTTTACAATTGTATTAAAAATGCTATCTGCAAGTGCATCTTTTTGATATAAGGCACCAAAAAATTTGAGCCATTCCGCACGACCTAAAGGTGTTGATTCTAACCAATCACCATTTAAAATTACGGGAATTCCTGCTTTTTGGATGGTTTTGTATATTTTATTTTCACTTTGCATGCTAAAGCCAACGAGCACATCTGGATTTAAGCTGAGTAAAACCTCGGTATTGACTTGTAAATTGTTGCCTAAATCTACAATTTTATGATTGTCGATTAAGTCGCGGACTCGGGGTGTTGAAATGTAATCTAAATTTGGAAATCCAATTAATGAATTTGCCTCATTCAATGCATCAATCATCGGAATATGTGTGGTAGAAGTGGCTACAATACTTCTAATGGGAATATGGATTACAACGACATTTGTCAATTTTGGATGCTGATTTTTGTTTACCAAATAATATACAAACTGCTTATTGGCATTTGGATAGGGATTTTTAATGATTAGTTTGGTGTAATCATCTGTTTTATAAAGTTCAAAACCCTTTGCAAAGGTGACTATATTTTCATTATTTCTCTCCCTTTTTACAACTTGATCTTGACAAGAATACTGGCTGATAAAAGCAAACAGAAAAATATATCTGATTAAATTAATTAGTTTAAACATCTTAATCAAAGCTATTTGCATGGGCTTTTACGGTAATTGATTTGTCATTTAATAATATTTTGACCAAACCTTCCAATTTTGACATTTCATAAGTAAAGAAATAAGCCATTGTATGAATTAAATTTTGTTCTAAACTAGATGAATTTTCTGTTTTACATGCCGTTGTAGCAATTTTAAGCCATTGCCAACCAATAACAATAGTACTTAACAAATCCATAAAAATATTGGCATCGGCTAAATAATTTTCAAAATCACCAGCCAAGGCTTTGGGAATCAGTTTTTTAATTACGACACTTATTAGTTCCGATTGGTTTTTGAGTTGAACTGCATAAGTTTCTATTTCAGGATATTTTAGAGCTTCGGTGATGGCTTCTAAAATTTCATTCATTAAATAATGCAGCGTTTTTCCATTTTTAATGGTTACTTTTCTGCCGAGTAAATCGAGCGATTGAATGCCGGTAGTGCCTTCATAAATGGAGATAATCCTAATATCTCGGTAATATTGTTGCAAGATAAAATCGGAGCAAAAGCCGTAACCACCCAAAATTTGAAGTCCGTTGTTCACCGCACGTAAGCCTTGTTCAGCCGGGTATGTTTTTACAATTGGTGTTAAAAGTTCTAGTAAGAGTTCATATTTTTCTCTATCTGCTACTTCACAAACTTTAAGCATATCGAGATAATGAGCCGTTTGGATAATTAAACTTAAAGAGCCCTCTACAATCGAACGTTGTAAAAGTAGCATGCGTTTAATATCGGGATGGTTGATGATGAGTGTTTGTTCGTCTTTTACATCTTTTTTACCCGAATTATTTAAAAGCCTTCCTTGAGGGCGCTCTTTTGCATATTTTAATGAGGCGTAATAAGCTGCTGATGCAATGCCGGCACCCATTCTTCCTGTAGCAATTCGCGCTTCATTCATCAGCAAAAACATATAATTTAAACCTTTACCTTCTGCGCCAACTAGCCAGCCTCTACAATCGGGTTCATCTCCAAATGATAGGTGAGTGGTACAATAGCCACGCTGACCTAATTTTTCAAATTCACCTAAAACGCGAACATAATTATCTTCTAATCCGCTATCTGTGGGACGTTTATTTGGAACTACAAATAAAGACACTCCTTTTGTTCCGGCTGGAGCATCTTTTATTCGCGCTAAAACCAAGTGTACAAAATTATCGGCGAATTGATGATTACCTGCCGAGATGAATATTTTTTGACCTTTAATTTGGTAATAATTAGTATCGGTAAATTTTACTGCTTGCGTTTTTATATCCGACAAGGAACTGCCCGCCTGTGGCTCAGTTAAACACATGGTGCCACCCCAAGTCATCTCTAACATTTTTGTTGCGTAAGTGTCTTTTAATTCTTGATTTCCGAAAGCTAAAATCAGATTTGCAGCACCTAAAGTCAGTCCTAAATAACCTGTTACGTGATTGTTAGCAGCTTCCATAATATAAAAAAGCGTCTGATAAACACTAATTGGTAATTGCATGCCACCATCTTCAAAACTTAAAGAAGCTTTAATCAAACCCAATTCAGAAGCCTGTTTTAAAATAGTTTCGAATTGGGGATGAACAATGATTTTACCATCTTTAAAATAGCTTGGCTTTTCATCCATTTCTTTAATAAACGGAAACAGTTCTTTATCCGAAAAATCTTTTACAGCATGTAACAAAATTTGGATGGCATCTTTGTCAAAGGCATTAAAATAATCGTATTTTAAAAGGGTTTCGGTATGATGAACTTCAAAAAGAAAATAAGAAATGATGTTTAGATTGGTGTATTTAGGCATGGTATTTGAAACTTTAAAAAGGCTTTTTTAGCTCACAAATATAGCCGATTTATATTGAAAATGATTTTTCATCTCTGACAAAATAAAATAAAAATATATTTTAAAAGCTCAAATTAATAATTACATTTGCCTCAAATTATGGTTTCACCAGTTAAGTGAAATAATAGGGAATCTTGTTAAACGCAAGAGCTGTCCCCGCAACTGTAAGCTTTACTTTTTAAAAGTAAGTGTACTCAAAAAACCACTGTTCGCCTTAGCGGATGGGAAGGTTACACAAAAGCAAGCCAGGAGACCTGCCATAATCTAGAATTTTTAACAAGCTTTCGGAGGAAAAGTAGGTTTTGATTGACATCATAACCCCATTTTTTTAACGAATAGCCATTTTTTAACCATCCTAAAAAAAAAGAGAGATGAAAAAAAGGTTATTTGGTACGCTTTTAATAGTGTGCCCATTTTCAATTTTTGCGCAACAGCAAATTGATTCTACAAAAGTAGAGCAACTTCAAACGGTAGAACTGACTTCTACAAAATTTAATTTAACTAAAAACCAATCGGGCAGGGTAGTTTTAAAACTCACACAAACCGATTTAAAACCCTATCAAGGATTTGAGCTGCCCACGTTATTAGACCAACTGTCAGGAATCGATATTATTGGCAACCGAAGTGTGGCAGGACAAAATTTATCGTATAGCTTTAGAGGTGGATCAAACCGTCAGGTTTTAATTTTAATTGATGGTGTTGCAATGAGCAATCCGTCGGCTATTTCAAACGATTACGATTTGCGTTTGTTGCCCTTAAACCAAATTGAAAGCATCGAGATTATAAAGGGCGCAGCAAGTGCGCTTTACGGTTCGGGTGCTGCAACTGCTGTTATTAATATCAAATTAAAATCGGCTGGAAATGATTTTAAAGCTAGTTTAAGCACCAGCGTTGCTACCAATAACAGTCAAGATAAAAATGGCTTAGATTTGGCAAATTTTGAACGCGGAATAATCCTTTCGCAGCCCTTTAAAAAATCGAATTTGTTTTTCACTTTTAACGATAATCAAAGTACTGGATTATCGGCTGCTAAAGGAATTGGATTTAAAAGTGACCCGTTTAGCCGTCAAAATATCTTGTTAAAATATCAGCTAAAAGCGATTGACAAATTGAATCTTATCGGTTTAGTAAACTACAACAAATTCAATACAAATTTTGATGCAGGCAGTTTTACCGATGGCGAAAATGAGACTAAAAGCGAAGAATTGAGGGTTGGATTTCAAGGCGTTTATAATTATAACAAAGGCGATATTAATTTAAAATCGGCTTTTAATACCATCACAAATAATAATGAAAAGACTTCTTTTCCATCGATAAACAAAGGAAATATTTTGGTTTTTGATGCTTACAATCGATATTATTTTAATGAAAATCTGCAATTTTTGCTTGGACTTAATGTACAAAAAAATGAGATGACCAGTTTTGAAATTCCTTTTGGCACAAGTGCCTTGTCCAAGGTAATCAATCAGGTTAATTATACTATTTTAGACCCTTATGCCAATGTTGTTTTAAACACCAATTCGGGTTTTAATATAAATGTTGGCGCGCGCTTAAATAACCATAGCTCTTATGGATCTCATATAGTTTATACCGTAAATCCATCTTTTCAATTCAATATTGCTGAAGCGAATCTCAAGTTGATGACCTCGTATAGCACGGCTTATATTACGCCTACTTTATTTCAGTTATTCTCACCAGATTATGGTTATAACGATTTAAAACCCGAAGAAAATCAAAGCTTTGAGAGTGGCTTGACTCTAAACTACAAAAAAATAGATTTCGACTTGGTTTATTTTTATCGTCAGGAACAAAACTTTATTGATTTTACTTTGTTAGATCCCAGCATATTTGCTTTTGGTTATCGCAATACGGCTCAAGATTTTTATGCAAGTGGCTTAGAAACCAACTTGAAAATTAAGCTTACCAATAATATTACTTTTAGTAGTAATTACACTTTTACACAAGTGGCAGCAACAAAAATAAGGGTCCCAAAACACAAAATTAACGCCCATTTAAGTTGGGAAGTTAAACCACAAACCCATATTGGGTTAGATTTTAATTTTACTGATAAACGCACAGATAGCTTTTTTGATTTGAGCACTTTTAGCTCGTCGAAAGTGATTTTAAAATCGTATGCTTTAATCAATTTACAAATGAACCGAAGTTTTATAAACAAGCGATTTAATGTGTACACCCAACTAACTAATATTTTTAATGTCGATTATCAAGAATTAGTTGGTTTTAACACTTTAGGACGAAATATTTTAGTTGGTTTTAAATTTGATATACGATAAAAAATAAGAATCATTTATTTTAACAAGGGAGTAAAGCTCCCTTGTTTTGTTTCAATCGATTTCGTAATTACTGATAATATATACCAATTAAGACTTGATTTAAGCTTAATTTTGTTAGATTAAATAAAGATAAAATGAGTTTACTTTCAAACAGTTACTTTGCGCTGTTTTTGATTATTTCAATCGGCTTTATTATTGGTCGCATAAAATTTAAAGGAATTTCGTTAGATGTTTCGGCTGTAATATTTGTAGCACTGGTTTTTGGTCACTATGGCATTCTAATTCCAAAAGATTTTCAATATCTTGGTTTGGTATTATTTATATTTACAATTGGGATACAAGCCGGTCCCGGATTCTTCGAATCATTTAAAAAGAACGGTCGCGAACTGGCTGTTTTGGCCACTTTATTGGTTATTAGTTCAGGCTTTATCACATTTATTATTTTCCATTTTTTAGGTATTGATAAAAATCTTGCTATTGGTTTATTAAACGGATCTTTAACCAGTACGCCCGGTTTAGCCGCAGCTATTGACATTACAGGTTCTCCTTTAGCTTCAATTGGTTACGGAATCGGTTATCCGTTTGGTGTGATTGGTGTCATTCTTTTTGTAACACTTTTACCGCGCTTTCTTCGTATAAAAGTAACCGATGAAGAAAAGCGCTATAAAAAGGAAATGGCGGTTGAATATCCCGAAATTCTGCGCAAACATTTTATTGTAGAAAACGAAAATGTAATCGATAAAAAATTTGGAGATTTGAATGTGCGTTTTATGACAAAAGCTGTGATATCTCGAATTATGAACGAAGATTCGGTGATGATGCCCGAACCCGATACCATTCTTAAAAAAGGAGATATTGTAAAAGCAGTTGGAACAAAAGAAGCGCTCGAGCGGGTTAAATTATTGATTGGTTCTGAAACAAAAATCGAAATCCCATTAGATGCTAATTTTGATGTAAGATCGGTTTTAGTTACCAATAAAGATGTGGTTAAAAAAACATTAGGCCAGCTTCATTTAGAATCATATCATGCAACAATCACGCGTATCAGAAGAGCAGGGATCAATATCTCGCCGAGTCCTTCTTTAAGATTGCAGTTTGGTGATAAGTTAATCTTGATTAGTCGTAAAGATAATATCCAACAGGTTATCCGCAAGTTTGGTGATGATAACAAAAAATTGTCAAATACCGATTTTTTACCAATTGCCATCGGAATTATTTTGGGTATTCTTGTCGGAAAAATAAGTATGAATTTTGGCTCTTTTTCATTTAGTCTTGGTTTAACAGGTGGTATATTATTGTTAGCTTTAATACTGGGAAGAACTGGTAAAACCGGACCAATAATGTGGACAATGACTGGTCCTGCAAATCAGATTTTAAGACAATTTGGATTGATATTTTTTCTGGCGGCTGTTGGCACTAGTGCGGGCTCAAGTATGGTAAGTACATTTCAGAATTATGGCATTGAACTATTTATTTATGGTATTGTTATAACATTAATTCCGATGCTAATTACAACCCTTGTTGCTAGGTATTTTTTTAAAATGAATTTGCTGATTTTATTGGGAACACTTGCCGGAAGTATGACAAGCACACCTGGATTAGCGGCTATTGATAACATGGTTGACACCGATGCGCCTGCGGTTGCTTATGCAACGGTGTATCCAATTGCGATGGTGTTATTGATTATAACTGTTCAGATTTTGAGTTTACTTTAAAAAGAAATCTACCTCAGTTAGAAGATGAATCTGTTTTATTGATAGAGCCTTTTAAACAGATTAAGCTCGTATTAAGTTCATATCCAAGCAATAAAATTATCGCGTTAAGCCAAATAAATAGCATCAGAACAATCAACGTACCAATAGAACCATAAAGTTGGTTGTATTGTGAAAACGTAGAGATATAAAAGCTGAACAGTTTAAAGTTAATCAAAACCAACAAAGTTGACATAATGGCGCCCGGCGAAAAAAAACTGATTTTATTTCCATGAATGGTGCCAAAGAAATAGAGTGTTGATAAACTTAAAAATAAGGTAAAAACAATGATGATTAATTGAATGCCATTTTTCCAAAACGCTACATTTTCAACGACACCTTTAAGTTGCAGCTCATTGATAAAATAACTGATAAATATTAAAAAACTGACAATTAAAATCAATGAAAATACAAATAATAATGAAACCGATAAGGCTACCAGATATTGTCTGAAAATTGAACGTGCTTTAATGGTGTGATAGGTGTACTCAAAGGCACTAAATAATGCATTCATGCCATTGGTCATTAAAAATAAAGACATGATAAATCCAAATGATAATAATCCTTGATACTTGTTGTTGGCAATATCAAACAGCACCATATCTACGGCATCAGATGTTTTAGGTGGTAAAGTTTGTTTGATTAGTAAAATAAAATCTGTTTGAAATCCATCAATAGGAATAAACGGAATAATAGTCAAAACAAATAGTGCAAATGGAAAAAGCGCTAAAAAAAGACTGAAAGCAATGCTACTGGCACGAGCAGTTAAGGCACCTTTTACAATGCCAATCAGATACATACGCAACAAATCATAAGTACTCATACCATTAAATCCAGGGAGTTTTAATTGTTTCAACAATCTAAAAACCCAGTTTAATATTGGAATATGGTTGAGTTGCTCTTCAAGTTTTATCATATCATTTTATAAATCGGAGCTAATTTTTGTTTCTAAATGCCATTTGTCTTGGACTTTTAAAACTTGCTCAATAACATCTCTCACACAACCCATTCCGCCTCTTTTTTGCGAAATATATTGTGAAATATACTGAATTTCAGGAGCGGCATCTTTTGGACAAGCTGCTAATTTTACCTTGAGCATCACGTTGTAATCAGGAATATCATCTCCCATATACAACACATTTTCTGCTTTTAAATTTTTCTTTTCGAGGTAATCATTAAATTCTTCAATTTTGTTAAAAGCTCCTAAATACACATCTGTTATGCCCAAACCATTCAATCTTTTTTTAACTGATTCATCTCGGCCACCGGTAATAATACAAACATGGTATCCACTATCTACAGCTATTTTAAGAGCGTAGCCATCACGAACATTCATCGTTCTAATCAATTCACCATTCGGAAAAACAGTTACAGTTCCATTTGTTAAAACACCGTCCACATCAAAAACAAAAGTGGTGATGGTACTCATTAATTCTTTATAACTTTTTGTCATAATTTTTTTGAATCGATTTGGTTAGTAAGGTATAGATTTCTTGATATGCTTTAGGCAAAAAATCTAAATGTTTTTTTATTGTAGTTGCATCTTTTCGCCTTGCCGGACCTGTTTGGGCAAGTTGTGGACTTATGGTTTCAATTTTTAAGGCTGTCTCGATAATTAAAGGTTTTAAAATATTGAAATCAATTTTATTAGCTTCACAAAGGCTTTCGCCGATGGTGTACATATAATTGGTAAAATTATTGACAAAAACAGCAGCTACATGAAGTTTTTTGCGTTGCGCTGAACTGATCTCAAATACGCTATCGCTTATTGTTTGAGCCAATTTATGAAGCAATTGTAAATCATTTTTGTGGGGTGTTTCTATGCAAATCGGAATCTTATTAAAAGCAACTTTTTTTCCTTTAGTAAAGCTTTGTAGCGGATAAAAAACGCCACGTCTAGCTTGGTTTTGTAATGCTTCTATGGGCAAACTTCCCGAAGTATGAACAACTAATCCATTCAGTTTTAACTGAGATGAAAACTTACTAATAGCATCATCTGAAATAGCAATTATATAGATATCGGCGGGTAATAAGTCGGATAAATTGGTAATAAATGCTGCTTTAAATGGTTTATTATTAATGGGGTGGCGGTTGTAAACTTGAATCAGCTTAACCGATTTAACAGCTTCAAAAGCACAAACTAAATGTGAAGCCAAGTTGCCATAACCCAAAATACTAACCGTAATCATAAAGCGAAGATAAATGAATTGAAGCACAAAAAAAATTCCATCTTTTTAAAGATGGAATTTAAAAATATATAAACAATTGTTTATGCTTTGTTTGTTATAGCAGCTTGTGCGGCTGATAGTCTGGCAATAGAAACCCGGTATGGTGAGCAACTTACGTAGTTTAAACCCATTCTATGACAAAATTCAATAGAGTTCGGTTCGCCACCGTGTTCGCCACAAATACCGACTTTTAAATTTGGATTTGTAGCGCGACCTTTTTGGGTTGCCATTTCTACCAATTGTCCAACGCCTTCTTGGTCTAAAACTTGAAATGGATCTACTTTTAAAATGCCTTTATTGATATAAATTGGCAAAAAACTACCGGCATCATCGCGAGAATAACCAAAAGTCATTTGGGTTAAATCGTTTGTGCCAAACGAAAAGAACTCGGCGCGTTGAGCAATTTTATCGGCGGTAAGCGCGGCACGCGGAATTTCAATCATCGTTCCAACGAGATAATCTATTTTAGATTGGCGTTCTTTAAAGACTTTTTCAGCCGTTTTTCGGATGATATTTTCTTGATAAACAAATTCCTCTAAATTTCCGATAAGGGGTACCATAATTTCTGGCACTGCAATGATTCCTTTTTCCTTAAGATTTAAAGCGGCTTCAATAATGGCGCGGGTTTGCATTTCTGTAATTTCAGGATATGTATTTCCTAGACGGCAACCGCGATGTCCGAGCATTGGATTAAATTCACTTAGCTCATTTACTTTAGCTTTTACTTCGGCGAGGCTAATTCCCATTTCATCAGCCATAATTTTCTGATTTTCATCTTCATGAGGAACAAATTCGTGTAGAGGTGGATCTAGCAATCTGATGGTTACGGGCAAATCGTGCATCGCTTCAAAAATTCCTTCAAAATCGGCGCGCTGCATAGACAATAATTTATCTAGTGCTTTGCGTCTTCCAACCTCGTCAGAAGCTAAAATCATCTCGCGCATGGCTTTGATACGCTCACCTTCAAAAAACATATGTTCTGTTCTTGTCAAGCCAATGCCTTGTGCTCCAAAGGCTCTCGCAATGCTTGCATCGTGAGGTGTGTCGGCATTAGTTCTGACTTTTAATTGAGCAAAAGAGTCGGCTAACTTTAAAAGTTTATCAAATTCAGGTGTTAAGGTGGCATCTTTTGTCGCAATTTGACCTTTTATAATTTTACCAGTACTTCCATCGAGTGAAATCCAGTCACCTTCTTTTAAATGCGCGTCATTAATTTTTAGAGATTTAGATTTATAATCAATTTTTAGAGGACCAACACCCGAAACACAGCATTTTCCCATACCACGTGCAACAACTGCTGCGTGAGATGTCATTCCGCCTCTGGCTGTTAAAATTCCTTGTGCAATGTGCATTCCTTCAAGATCTTCTGGTGATGTTTCGGTTCTAACAAGAATAGATCTTGGATAGTTTTTAGCATCTTCGGCAAAAAAGACTATTTGCCCAGAAGCAGCACCTGGTGAAGCCGGCAATCCCTTTCCTAAAATCATACATTTAGCTAATTCAATATCGTCAAAAACAGGATGTAATAATTCATCTAATTTATTTGGACTCACTCTAAGAATGGCCGTTTCGGCATCTATTAAATTATCTGATAACATATCGACAGCAATTTTAACCATTGCAGCGCCAGTACGTTTTCCATTTCGGGTTTGTAACATCCATAATTTACCTTCTTGTATGGTGAACTCCATATCTTGCATATCGGTAAAATGAATTTCTAAAGTATGTTGTAGGTCATTTAATTCGGCATACACTTCTGGCATTGATTCTTCTAGAGAAGGGTAATTTTTTAAGCGTTCTGCTTCAGAAACGCCTGCAAGGCGTGCCCATTCCAAAGAACCTTGAAGCGTAATTTGTTGTGGCGTTCTAACACCCGAAACGACATCTTCGCCTTGAGCGTTAATTAAATACTCGCCATTAAAGACGTTTTCGCCCGTGGCTGCATTTCGGGTAAATGCAACTCCAGAACCCGATTTATTGCCCATATTACCATAAACCATTGCTTGTATATTGACAGCTGTTCCCCAATCATCTGGAATTTTATTGAGCTTGCGATAAAGTTTGGCTCGCGGCGTTTCCCAACTGTCAAAAACGGCAATAATGGCTTGCCAAAGTTGAGTATAAGGATCTACTGGAAAATCTTGTTTGCAGATTTCTTTGATCTTAAGTTTGAATTCGGATACAATACTCTTTAAATCATCTACCGTCAATTCCTGATCTAAAGTGATATTTTTAAGAACTTTATGTCTATCGATAATTTCCTCAAAAACATTTTCATCTTGATGAGAAAGTGCGTTGGTGTTCATGACAACATCGCCAAACATTTGAATAAATCGACGATAAGAATCCCATGCAAATTTTGGATTATTTGTTTTTTTTGCTAAACCAATAACTGTTTTATCGTTTAAACCGGTATTTAAAACGGTGTCCATCATACCAGGCATCGAATCTCTTGCCCCAGAACGAACGGAAACTAAACATGGATTTTCTTCATCTCCAAAGATAGAACCCATAATTTTTTCGATGTGTTTTATCCCAGCTTCTACATCGTCTTTGAGCAAACTAATAGTAAAGCCTTTCCCTTTTTTATTATAAATTGTACACATTTCGGTTGTAATGGTAAATCCGGGAGGAACTGGTAAACCAATGCGATTCATTTCGGCTAAATTGGCTCCTTTTCCTCCTAATAAAGCTTTCATTTTGGTGTTGCCTTCGGCTTTTTTATTTCCAAAGGTGTAAACTTGTTTTGTGAGTTGTTTGTTGAGAGTTGTTTCCATTGTCGAGGATATTGATTAGAAGTGTACAACAAAATTAGGACTAATTAGCTTGTTTAAAATGATTATTATCAGTTTATTTAGTCAAATATCAACAAAATATAAAACTTTTTAACAATATTTTAAAATCAGGATTTATCTGCTTTAGCGGAAACAGGTTAAAAACTAACTATAAAAAATTATTTACTTTTTAATCTTTAAAGGAATTTATGAAGTTTATCTTTTTCCAATTTTAGTTATCAAAATTTATAAACTTTAAGATAGGTTAAACTTGTGTTAAATATTTATATGGATTACAATAAAAGGCAATTACAGCTATTTTTGTGGTTGATTTGATAAAATACACTTAAATAGTGATAAGAAGGATTATTTCTTATTTTTAAAAAAAATTATAAGACTAATAAACGAACAAACCAACCAACAATTTAAATATATGAGCAAGAGTTATAGTCGTCTATACATTATTATTATTTTGGCAGTAATAACTTTAGCTAGTTATTTTTGGATAGCATCAAAAGGAAAAACTAAAAATGCAACGGCTTCTGTAAAACAAGCAACAAAAGTAGATGTCTTTATTGTAAAACCATCGCTACTAATAGACGAAATATCGGTTTCAGGTTCATTGCGTCCGTTTGAAGAAGTTGAATTAAAGAACGAAGTTCCCGGGCGCGTAATTGCTATTAATTTACCTGAAGGAAAATCTGTTAAAAAAGGCACTTTATTGGTTAAGTTATTTGACGATGATCTTAAAGCTGGACTTAATAAACTTAAGATTCAACTCTCTATTCAAGAAAAAATTTATAAAAGGCAATCGGAATTACTAAAAGCCAATGGTATCAGTCAGAATGATTACGACCAAACGGGTTTGCTATTAAATTCAATTAGGGCAGACATTGCTGTTCAAAATGTATTGATTCGTAAAACTGAGGTTCTTGCGCCCTTTGATGGTGTGATTGGTTTACGAAATATTAGTGTTGGAGCAGAGATTGTTCCTTCAACATTACTCGCTACGATACGAAGTGAAGAGAAATTAAAACTTGATTTTAGTGTTCCTGAGAAATACACTTCTGCTATAAAATCGGGCATGAGAATATCGTTTACAACTGCTAACAATGAAAAAATTTATGATGCGACTGTAATAGCAACTGAACATGGCATTGATGCTGCAACAAGAAACCTAAAAATTAGAGCGATAGTTGACAACAAATACGAGCATTTAATTCCGGGTGCATTTGCAAGAGTAAATTTGAAATTAAACGAAAATAAAAATGCTTTGGTTATTCCAACACAAGCTATTATTCCTGATGATCAAAATAAAAGTGTGATTGTAGTAAAAGATGGTAAGTCACATTTTGTCTTAGTTAAAACGGGAATAAGACAGGCATCAAATATTGAAATAACCGAAGGAATTAAAGTTGGCGATACCATTGTAACAACAGGAGTTCTTTTTTTAAAAGAAGGCTCAAAAATTGAATATTCTACTATAAAATCTGATTCATTATGATGATTTCGGATATCGCTCTAAAACGACCTGTTGGTTCAATTGTTTTAAGCTTAATTATTATTTTACTCGGAACAGTTGGTTATAGTTTTTTAGGCGTTAGGTTATACCCTGCTATTGATCCGCCCATTATTACAGTACAAGCATCTTATACGGGAGCTAATGCCGAAATTATTGAATCACAAATTACTGAACCCCTTGAGAAATCGATAAACGGTATAGAAGGTGTTAAATCCATTTCATCGCAATCGGCAATTGGGTCTAGTACAATTACCGTTGAATTTAACCTTGGCGCCGATTTAGAAAAAGCCGCTAATGATGTAAGAGATAAGGTATCTCGAGCTATGCAATCTTTGCCACAGGATATGGATTCTCCGCCAACTGTTACTAAAGCAGATGCAAATGGCGACCCAATCATCATTTTAATTGTCGAGAGCAGTAAAATGACCAATATTGAATTGAGTGATTATGCCGAAAATGTTTTATTAGAAAAATTACAAACCATTCCAGGTGTCAGTTCTGTTGTAATTTATGGACAACAAAAACCCGCTATGCGATTGTGGTTAGATCCTAGTAAAATGGCTGCATATCAGCTAACTGCATCCGATGTTAATTCAGCTCTAGCAAAAGAAAATGTAGAAATGCCCGGTGGTAAAATACGTGGAAATAATACTGAACTTACCGTAAAAACATTTGGAAGACTAGAGACAGAAGAAGATTTTAATAATTTAATTATTAGGCAAACCGATGATCAAATTATCAGATTAAGTGATATTGGTGAAGCTGTTCTTGGTCCTCAAAATGAGGAATCCGGAATTAGCATCAATGGCAATATAGGTATTGCATTAGCGATGGTGCCACTGCCCGGTGCCAATGATATAAATATTGCTGATGAATTTTATAAACGTTTAGACCAAATTAGAGAAACTGCCCCAAATGGAATGGAATTGCGTATTGGTCGTGATAAATCGGTTTTTGTTAGACAGTCGGTTACCGATGTGATTGAGACTTTAATTATAGCCATTAGTTTAGTTGTGCTAATTATTTTCTTGTTTTTCAGAAACTGGATTATTGCTTTACGTCCGTTGATAGATATCCCTGTTTCACTAATTGGAACTTTTTTTGTTATGTATATTTTTGGCTATTCTATAAATGTGTTAACACTTTTAGGAATTGTTCTTGCTACAGGTCTAGTTGTTGATGATGGGATTGTTGTAACCGAAAATATATTTAAACGTATTGAGAAGGGTATGGATAAAATGCAGGCTGCTATAGAAGGAACCCGCGAAATCTTTTTTGCCGTAGTTTCTACCTCGTTAACTTTAGCTATTGTATTCATTCCGGTCATATTTTTAGAGGGTTTTACAGGACGTCTTTTTCGTGAATTTGGAATTGTAGTGGCTTGTGCCGTACTGATTTCGGCTTTAGTGTCATTAACATTAACCCCCGTATTAAATGTAAAACTTGGTGGTTACGCCTCACATCATTCTAAATTTTATGTGGCAACCGAACCATTTTTTAAACGTATGGAAGACACATACCGACGTTTTCTAAGTTTTTTTATTCAGCACAAATGGATTTCTTTTTCAATTTTAGGATTTTGTTTTATCATTATTTTTACTTTATCAAAAACATTAAAATCAGAACTAGCGCCACTCGAAGATCATAGTTATATCAGAACATTTATAACTGCACCCGAGGGAACAGAGTATCGTACAACTAAAAATATTATTGATAAGGTTGCAAAAGGAAGTCTCGATTCTGTACCCGAATCTAGATATGTTCTTGCCCGTTATGGTGGAGGCGGTGGATCGGCTAATACAGGTTTTGTAATCACTTTCTTAAATGATCCTAAACAAAGGATTGCATCGCAACAACAAATTTACGACAGACTTTCAAAATATTATAAAACCATCCCAGATGCGCGAATTATTGCCAGTCAAGAACCTACTATTTCGACCTCTTTTTCTAGAGGATTATCGGTCCAATTTGTACTTCAAAATCTTAATTTCGAAAAACTCAAAGATATATTGCCTCAATTTCTTGATGAAGCTCAAAATAGTCCGGTTTTTAGCAGTGTAGATGTTAATTTAAAATTTAATAAACCAGAACTGAATATTAAAGTTGATCGTTTAAAAGCTACTGGACTAGGTGTGAACGAAAGAGACATTTCAAATGCCTTAAACTACGCTTTTAGCGCCGGTAGAACCGGATATTTTCTCAGCAATAACAAACAGTATTATGTAATTGCCCAAGTCATGCGACAAGATCGTAATATGCCTGCCGATATTTCATCACTTTATGTAAAAACCAATACTGGTAAAATGATACAGTTAGATAATTTGGTGACCATAGAAGAGAATAGTAGTCCGCCTACTTTGTATCATTATAATCGCTATAAAGCTGCAACTGTACAAGCAAATACTGCTAATGGTTACACACTTGGTGATGGTATTATTGAAATGCAAAGAATTGCTAATAAATTACTTGATAAATCATTTACAACTGCTTTATCGGGTCCTTCTAGAGATTTTTCTGAAAGTAGTTCTAATATTTCGTTTGCTTTAATTTTAGCACTGCTACTCATTTATTTAATTCTAGCTGCACAGTTCGAAAGTTTTAAAGACCCATTTATCATTATGTTAACGGTTCCAATGGCTATTGCCGGAGCGATGATTACTTTATGGTTTTTTGGACAAACACTAAATATTTTTTCTGAAATAGGCATGATTCTTTTAATAGGAATTGTGACTAAAAACGGTATTTTAATTGTTGAATTTGCCAACCAAAAACAAAAAGCTGGTATGCAAAAAAGCCAGGCTGTTTTCGAAGCAGCTTCAGCGCGTTTTAGGCCAATTTTAATGACTTCTTTAGCGACTACTTTTGGTGCGCTTCCTATTGCTTTGGCACTGGGAGCTGGTGCGCAAAGTCGTGCCCCACTCGGTATTGTTGTTGTTGGCGGATTGGCGTTTTCGTTAATACTCACTTTATTTGTTATTCCAGTAACTTATATTACTTTGTCAGGAAAGAAAGATTTAGAAATAAATTAAGCCAATTATTATAAAAAAATGGTTAAGAAAATTATTTATACCGTATTATTTGCAATGGTTTCTTTAGTTGTTAAGGGTCAAGAAATTTTATCTGTAGATGAGGCTATTCATATTGCTTTAAAAAACAATTATGATATTTTAATTGCACGAAACGATGCCAATATCGCCAAAGCAAATAATACGATGGGGAATGCCGGAATGTTGCCAAACATCCAAATGGGAGGATCGGTAATATATAATCAAAATAATATAAACCAAGTGCTTTCTAGTGGTGCAGAGAATAAATATCCATCAAGTAATTCTAATAGTTATAATGCAAATACCCAATTAAGTTGGACTTTATTTGATGGGGGAAAGATGTTTGTAACAAAAAACAAACTAAATGAAATTGAAGCATTGGGTGAACTTAAATTTAAAGAACAGGTTTTGGCAACAATGTACAATGTAATTGCTGCGTATTATGAAATTGTTAGACAAAAACAATCGCTAAATGCCATAAATGAAGTTATTAATTACAATAGAGAAAGAGTTAAAATAGCTCAGGCAGGTTACCATGCCGGATCGCTTATTAAAACAGATGTACTTCAGGCGCAAATAGATTTAAATGTGACTTTAGAAAACGCTGTAAACCAACAATTTTATATTGATGTAGCTAAAAAAGTGCTAAATAAATTATTAACCCAAAATGCCGACAAAGAATTCGAAGTTAACGATTCCATTCCCTTAAACTACATTCCAGATGAAACCGAATTAAAACAAAAACTTTACACTTCAAATATTAGTGTATTGTCATACCAAAAACAGGTTGATATTGCAAAATTAGGTTATAAAGAAATCCAGAGATTAAATTTTCCAAAGTTGAATTTTAACGCGAGCTATAATTATTCTAAATCGACAAATAATATCAGTTCTGTTTTTCAAAACCGCGCTTTTGGAACCCAATTTGGAGGTAGTATTGAAATTCCTTTATTTACTGCTGGAGAAAATAGAAGAAAAATTTCAACTTCAAAAATACAATTAGAATCAGCCGAATATGATCTTAAATATCTAAAATTACAAGTAAATACCGATTTATTAAATGCACTGACAAGTTTTAAAAACCAACTCCAATTGTTAGAAATTGAAAAAGAAAACAATAAGCTTAACAAAGAATATATCGAAATTAGTTTGCAACGTCTTAAACTTGGCCAATCTACATCATTAGAATTGCACCTGTCACAAGATAGCTATGCACAATCTTTAACTAGACTGATAAATATCAGATATAACTTAAAACTAGCCGAAATTAAGCTTAAGCAACTCATGGCCTCTTTATAAAAATAAAATCTATTAATTGTAAGTATTTAACTAACGATGGCGAATGCGCATTTTTTTATAAATTAGCCTAAAATTAAA
>JAVHOP010000046.1:0-3422 GCA_036170135.1 Flavobacteriaceae bacterium
CCAACCGTGATAACCCAAGATATTACGGTTTATTTAGATGCTAGTGGCAATGCGATTATAACACCACAACAAATAGATAATGGGTCTTCAGACCTTTCGGGTTCGGTTGCTCTAAGCTTGGATAAATCGAATTTTAGTTGCGCTGAAATAGGCCCTAATAGCGTCCTATTAACGGTTAGCGATTCAAGTAACAATTCAGCATCAGCGCCAGCCATAGTTACAGTAGTGGATAATATTGCACCCGTTATTATAGCTCCGGCCAATATCAGTGTCTTTGCAACAAGCGCGTTGGGTGCTGTAGTAAACTATACAGCACCAGTAGGCACCGATAATTGTTTGGTAACTACGGTGATGACAGCTGGTTTGGCAGATGGATCAACTTTTCCATTGGGCGTAACAGTCGTTACTTACACGGCTACAGATGCCTCAGGGAACGCAAGCTCAGTTTCTTTTAATGTAGAAGTTGTTGGAATAGCCCCAGAGATTGCATGTCCAGCAAATATTACGGTAAGCAATGATTTAGGACAATGTGCTGCATTAGTAAACTATGCTGCTACAGAAACAGTAGGCATCCCAGCATCAGTAATCACTTATGATATCGCTCCCGGAAGTAGTTTTGCAGTAGGCACCACAACAGTAACCGCTACGGCAACTAATGCCGTAGGTACTTCAAGTTGTACCTTTACTGTAACGGTAAATGACACGGAATTGCCAAAGGTTATCACTCGAGCAGTAACAACCACTATTACAAATGGCGTTGCTACGATAACAGCCGACCAAGTAAACAATGGTTCAACAGATAATTGTGGTATCGCAAGTGTAGAAGTATCACCAAGTACCTTCGTATGTGGTGACCAAGGAAATCATACGGTAACCTTAACGGTAACCGATATTCACGGAAACTCAGCTACTCAAACAGCCGTAGTAACGGTATTGGGAGAGGTGCCAACGATTAGCGTTAACACCTTTACAGCCGTGCCAACCCAAGCAAGCAATACCATTTTCTTAGGCTACGGTCCACAGAGTATGACCTTGACAACCCAAACCACAGGCGGTTCAGGCTTTACCTATAATTGGACCAGTTCAACAGGTGAAATGGTAGCAAGTGTAGCTAATCCAACGGTAAGCCCAAAATTTAGCACCACTTACACCGTAACGGTAACCAATGCTAATGGTTGTCAAACAACTTCATCAATAGCTGTTTGTGTAATAGATGCTAGAGCTATAGATAATAAGGGTAAATACGAAGGCAAAGTGTTGGTTTGCCATCAAGAAAGTTCTGGAAACGATGATGATGATCACAGCAGTAGAAATGGAAGTCATACTATTGAAATTAGCGTAAATGCCGTTGAAAAACATCTTAAAAATCACGGCGATACTTTAGGAGCTTGTGGTGCAACTTGTACGACATCTTATGTAAATGTTATTGTAGAAAATGATGATGATGATCATAATGACCATTCAGACAATGATGATGATAAAGGTAAGGACGACAATAAAAATGGCAAAGACGACCACAAATCAAAAGAATCAGAGATTAAAGCGGTTATTTACCCAAATCCAGTTGTTGATGAAATGGCAGTAGGCTTAAGTGAAAAAGGCGAAGGTTCTATAGAAATATATGACAATAAAGGAAATAGAATCTTTAAGAAAGATACAAAAGACCTAAAAGAAGGAATTAAGTTCAGTATGAAAGGCAAGAAAACAGGAACTTACTATGCAAAAGTAACATGCAAAGGCAAAGTTTACACCGCCACCATATTTAAAGAAAGATAATAACGGGGGTTATTTATCTACATAGAACAGGCTAGAGTAATTAAACTTTAGCCTGTTCTTTATTTGGTATAAGATTAGCAATCTAAATATTATATTATTTACCTGCCAAAAAATACGAAATTACCAATTTAAGACCTCTGCTAAAAATTTGTGACTTGCTGGTAAACCATATTTATCCAGGGTTTTCAGGTGTTGATTGCGCCTGCGCTCTTTTAGGATTCAGAATAATAAACGTTGCCATGGCGGTTAGTGCCACATACTTTCCTGTTTTTAAAATAGCTTCTTTACGGGTTATTAAAGTTTTGCCGTTGATTGGTTTATCGATATTTTGTTTTTCAGATTTTTTCATCATTTTGGGGATTAATACCAAGCTATTTTAGTGCTAAAGTTGCTTTTTGCCGTTTTAATTTTGACGATGTAAATGCCATTTGCTAAAGTAGGTGTGACAACTTCATTATTGTTTGAAGCTTTTAATTTTGCAGTGAAAACAAACCGTCCAAGAGTGTCGTAAATATTAAGCGAAGCTGGTTCATCAACCAGACCGATAACCTTAATACTGTTGCTTAAAGGTAAAGCAATCACCCTGAATTTTAATGCATTGATAGCTGCGACAGCTAAAGTTGAAAGATTGTCTTGCGTATGTAAAAAGAAACGCCCAATGCCACTGCTTTGCGTATCTAAAGTCAGCGAGTAGTTTTTATCGGTATTGTCAATCTCTGTAAAAAGATGCAGCAATCGGTCTTCTAAAAACACTTTTTTACCCAGCGGTAAATTAGTAAAATCAGCTTTAAAAGTCACTTGTGTTCCAGCATTGGCATCTAAACCAATCGGAATAATAGTAGTGTCATAAGCATTATCTGGCACAGCCTGAATGGCGAAATCAACGCCGTTATCTTCTACTAGATGAGAATACAAACCAAAGCTACTAGATGCGCCACCAAATCGACCGGCATCATAACCGGGGTCAAGACCCAAATGCATCCCACCCGAATATTTTATGGCAGTTGTACTGACTTTTCCTGAATGATTATCGGCACTTAACACAATACTTGGATTATCTGGAGTAGCTGTTTTTTGAAAGACAACAGCAGCTTGATTGGTTCGCATAGCAGTTGTAAAATTCACAATACCGGCTTCGCCTGTAACGGCCTTGACAAAAAAGCCTTGTCCGGGTGCGATATAGGTCACAGCACTTTGTTGGTTAATCAAATCGTAATTACTATTGCTGGGATTCCAAAGATAAAGTGCAACAAACGAAAGATCTAAAGCAGCACTATTAACGGTTAAGAAGTTATTCACGGCATCGGCAGCAGAATTGGCAGGAATGGAAGAAGGAAAAGGGTTTCCAATTAAATTCCAACGGTTAGAAGTTCCAGTTACGGCAATACTTACTTTTGCCACAGAGACTGATCCTGTAAAAGCCACCGTGCCATTAGTAGTGGTCAAAATTTCATAGCCTTTTCCGGAGGTGAAATTACCAGCACTACTCACAGGGTTTGTACCATCGGTCGTCCATTTTTTCCAAGTAGTAGATCCAACCACTAAGGTATTTTCATAAGGTGCTAAATTATAATTAACGCCACTTGTAGCAATATTTCCGGCAGTTGTGACAAATGAATTAATATCTTGGTTACCTACTGGCGCGC
>JAVHOP010000047.1:0-15581 GCA_036170135.1 Flavobacteriaceae bacterium
TGCATCGGTTTAAAAACTATTTTACCCTTTTTACCTATTGCCTTTTCTATTGCATGGACATAGTCCATCAATTGTACCGGACTGTTATTGCCAATATTAAACAATTGATAAGGGGCCGAACTCATCGATGGATCGGGATGTTTGGCGTCAAATTTCGGATTATTTGGTTTTGGCGCTAAAGGTAATAAGCGTTTGATGCTTTCTACGATATCATCCACGTAAGTGAAATCACGACTCATATTTCCGTTATTAAACACGTCAAAAGGTTTCTCTTCTATAATTGCTTTTGTAAAAATGGCCAATGCCATATCTGGCCTTCCATAAGGACCATAAACCGTAAAAAATCGCAATCCGGTTGATGGAATGTTAAACAAATGTGCATACGAATGCGCCATCATTTCGTTAGCCTTTTTACTGGCTGCATAGAGTGCCATGGGGTGGTCGGTATGACTATGAACCGAAAACGGGATTTCTTCACTCAGTCCGTAAACCGAACTAGACGAAGCAAAAACCAAATGTTTAACCGGATAGGCGCGACAACATTCTAAAATATTTAAAAATCCGGTAATGTTACTATCGACATAGGCGTGCGGATTTATTAATGAATATCTAACACCAGCTTGAGCCGCCAAGTTAACTACAAAATCAAAATGCTCCCTTTTAAACAAAGATTTAAGATTTTCTAAATCTTGCAAATCGAGTTTGACAAAAGTGATATCTCCGTTAATGGGATGGTTGTATGCTATTTTTGAAGTATTGATATTTAGGTTTTGTAAGCGTGCTAATTTTAAATTCGGATCGTAATAATCGTTGATTATATCTAAACCAGATACATCGTAACCATTTTTGATTAGTAGTTTTGAAAGGTGAAATCCGATAAAGCCAGCAGCTCCAGTGATTAAAATTTTTGGTGTCATCTAGTATAAACTCTTTTTTAAATCAATCTTATTTTTTGCTTTGGTTTCAGCTTACAAATCTCATTCCTTTTAAATTAAATCACTTACATTTCTTTAAAAAAAATAGGATAAGGCTTTAAATAATCTATTTAAAATCTAAACTTTACTTATTAGAAAGAAACAACTTAATTTTCGCGGTATAGTTTTTTACCGACTTTTTTATCAATTTTTTAATATTTTTAAAGCGTGAGGTTTTTTCGTCCTCATGATAGCCGTTACCATAGGTACCATAGCCATAACCATAACCATAGCCATAACCGTAACCATAGCCGTAACCATAACCGTAGCCATAACCTGCTTTGTTTGTAAAATCATTTAGTACGATGCTCACATTTGAAACTTTCCCTATTTTGTATTTTTCGTCTATCATTTTGGGCATGCCTTTTTGAGTATAATCATGGCGTATGACATAAATATTAGTGTCAGAATATTTAAATAGCTCTAAGGCATCAGATACAATTGCAACAGGAGGTGTGTCTATTAGGATATAATCGTATTTATTCTTTAGGTAAGTTATAAACTCATCCATGCTCTTTTTAAGTAATAACTCATAAGGATTTGGCGGAATAGGGCCAGCCGTGATGATATCTAGGTTAGGTATTTTTGTTTTTCTCGTAATTTCTGCTATCGTTTTTTGCCCAACTAAATAATTTACAGCGCCAATTTCATTATCCATTTCAAAATATCTGAAAAGTTTTGGTTTGCGTAAATCCAATCCGATGATAATTGTTTTCTTATCGCTCAAGGCGAAAACAGTTGCCATATTCATGGCAATAAATGTTTTTCCTTCTCCACTAACCGAAGATGTTACCGTAATTACTTTACCTTGTTTAAGAGTTTTGTCATCTTGTTTAAACATAAATTGGAGATTAGAACGCAAGGCTCTAAATCCCTCAGCTATCGATGATTTTGGTCTTTCGAAAACGGCATAATTGTTATTGGAAGTGTTCTTGCCAATTACGCCTAAAATAGGTATTGAAAAAGTTCTTTCAATTTCTTCAACTGAAACAATTTTATTGTTTAAGAGTTCCTTAATAACTACAATAACAATTGGAATTATCAATCCAACTAGCAATGCAACGGCATAATTAAACCCCGTTCTTGGAATGTCGGATACCTGCCCTACATCTTTTGCTTTATCGAGAACGGTGATATCCGAAACGGTGGCAGCAATAGCAATACTCGCCTCATACTTTTTTTGCATTAAAAAGGTATAATTGCTTTCGGTTAAGGTGAATTTACGTTCAAAATTCACCAGTTGTTGTTGCTTTCTAGGCAGTTTAGATAATTTAAAATTGTATTCTGATTGACGATTATTATTTTTAGCTAAACTAATATTTATCAAACTTTTTAAGGTACTGATATTTTCGAGTAAAATCATTCGGGCCGTCTTGATTTTCTCTTCAACTTTTATCAAAGAAGGATGATCAGCGGTTACATTACCCATCCAATAAGCCTTTTCAACCGATAGCTGTGTCAACTCATCAATATTGCTTCTAATTTTAGCGTCCTCTATTTCGATAATAGCGGGTGCCGGTATTTTAGTATAAGTGGTATGTGTGTTGATGTAATTTTCTAGGATATCGAGGTATTCAAGTCTGTTTTTAATTTTGATGCGTTCTTTTTCTAGGCTTACTGTTTCACTAAAAATAACTTCTCCTTCTACCGAAAGGTCGTAGATTTTATTTGCCTTTTTATAAGAGCCTAAATTATCTTCAATAGCCTTTAAGGTATCTGAAGTAATTTCGAATTGCTTATCAATAAAATCCTTGGTATTTCTAGCAAAATTGGTCTTTTCTATTAATTCGGCTATCGCTAGTTCTTCAACAGAAACATTTAAAAAATCAACTGCTTTCTTTTTGTTAGAACCCATCATAGAAATCGATATCAATGAAGTTCCATCTAAGGCCTGTGTTTCAACATCTTGATATAACCCCACAACTTGATCTATATTATTTAATCTGATATAATAGATATTGCCAACTTCATCAGAATTGCGATCTAAATTCAGGTTTAAAGTCATATTTAAAAATGGTAAATTAACCTTTTCTCCCATCGAATAAACCATTGAATATTGGAGTTTTGGAGAGAGGTAATCTCTTTCTTTTTCAATTTCATAATTCAAAAGGGAAACAGGCTTACCTTGGGGAAAGTCAACGGTTAATCGATATCGATTCTCGGTGTATATTTTTATCTTAATAAGGGTATTTTGTATTTGGTATTTGCTTGAATCAAGCTCAACTACAAAAGGTGTTTTACCGTAAACGTCATCCATTCTAAAACGACCTTCTCGAAGATATTCAATATATAATTTTAGTCGTTTTACAACTTTCTCATTATGTGTTCTTGAAGTCAAAGTTCTTTTAATAGTTTCGACTTTATCACTCACACCACCCCAGTTAAAGGCAATAGTGGTCCCGGCAGAAAATAATGGATTAGATTTTTCTTTTACCGAAATTGTAGTTGTTAATCCATAAATAGGTTGTGTTGAAATATTTTTATAATAGGCAAAGGCAAACGTTATTAGGAGAAAAATTATAAAGAGTTTCCAATGCCCTATAATTTTAAAAAAATAGGTTTTGATATCTAAAGAGCTAACATCAATTTGGGCTTTATTTTTATGGTTTTTTTCCATTTAACTAAAAAGTTTTAACAATTAATATGGTAGAAGTGACCACTGAGAAAATAGAAATAAAGGTTGTAAACACGCCAAGGCCTGTAGTTCCAATACCCCAAGACTTTCTTTTTAAAGGTGTTACATAAATTATGTCATTTGGTTCAATGTAAAATAGATCAGAATCAAAAACATCAATTGCCGTTAAGTCGATATTGTATTTTTTTAAACCATCGGCAGTATTTCTGATGATTTCTACTTTTGTTTTATCGCCTGTATCGTTAATTTCGCCGGCATTCGCGATAGCCTCAATAATATTGACACGTTCTTGTTGTAAGTTAACAGTTCCCGGAGCACCAACTTCTCCGGTAACAATGAATTTAATTCCCGCCAAACTGACTTTAACAAATAAACCATCGGTATTTTTAATAAATAATTTGAGTCCATTTTCTATTTTTTCGCGCACTTCGGTAACTGTGTAACCCAACACGTTGAGTTCTCCTAAATAAGGCAATCTAATATTGCCACGCCTGTCAAGCGTATAACCATTTATTGCACCGATATTAACTGTTGTTGAAGGTTGAAATAAAGATACCATTTGAGGGTCAATCGATTTGATATCTATAAGCAAAATATCTCCAACCTGAATTTTATACGGTTCATTATTAAGTTTATAAATATCCGATTTGATACTAGGCTCGCCCTGAAAATAAACGGTTCTCTTATTAGAAACACAAGATGATAAAACAAAAAGCAATAAAATAGCCGAAAAAATTTTATTCATAACCGTCTTTTTAACTCAATTAGCAAATATATAGGTTATTCGTTTATTTTACCAGTTTTTCAGTTATTTTCGTAAAATTAAAATCTGCCAAATTGTATCAACTAATTTCCTATTTAAAATTTATTTTAAAATCTACCGACAAGTACCGAATTCACTCGCCGTTTGTATTTAATTTTACTACTAATTGTTTAGAAAATAAGCGCGACAATACCGAAAGAATTTATCAAATTTATAGGGCTTACAAAAAATTATTATCAGCCGATAGAACTTTTATAAATATTACCGACTTTGGGGCGGGTTCAAAACATTTTACTAGCAACAAACGTCAAATTGCGAGTATCGCTAAATATTCCGGAATTTCAAATACCAAGGCTAAACTATTAATCAAAATTCTCGAATACTTTAAACCTACAAATATTCTAGAATTAGGCACGTCTTTAGGGCTATCAACTTTAATATTATCCCAACAAAATCAAGTAAAAGTCATCACTATTGAGGGTTGTAGAGCCACATCAAATTTTGCACAAAAAAATTTAACTGCACTTGGATTAAATTCGGTTACTTTTATAGCCGATGAATTTTCTAAGGTTTTGCCACAAATAACTAAAGAACACCTATTTGATTTAGTCTATTTTGATGGTAATCATCAAAAAAAAGCTACTCTAAATTACTTTAACACCTGTTTAAAATCCATTCACAATGAAACCCTATTTATTTTTGACGACATCTATCTTAGTAAAGATATGTACGATTGTTGGCAAATACTCATTAAAAATCCACAAGTAACCGTTAGCATCGATACTTTTCATTTCGGAATGCTGTTTTTTAGAACCGAACAAGTCAAACAACATTTTTATATTCGCACAAATTCTTAATACCTTTACTCAAAATAAAACCTGATGAAAATCTATACTAAAACTGGTGATAAAGGACTCACTTCTCTATTTGGAGGCACGCGCGTTTCTAAACATAATTTGCGCATTGAAAGCTATGGCTGTATTGATGAACTCAATGCTCAAATTGGTTTTTTAAGAGATTCAATTTCGCAAAACAACCTTAAAGATGCCTTGTTAACCATCCAAAATCAGTTATTTACCTTAGGCGCCATGCTGGCAACCGATCCTAACAAACAAACCTTAAAAAACGGCAAAGTCCGTTTAAATATCCCCAAAATTGGCGAAGCCGAAGTATTAAATTTAGAACAACAAATTGATATTTTTAACGAAACACTACCAAATATGACTCATTTTATTTTACCCGGTGGGCATCCGGTTGTCTCGATTTGTCATATTGCAAGAACCTTGTGCCGCAAAGCCGAAAGACATATTGTTGCCTTACAAGAACAAAGCTCTGTAGAAACTGTTATCTTAAAGTATATCAACCGACTTTCCGATTATTTATTCGTATTGGCCCGAAAATTAGCTGCTATATACCAAGTTGATGAAATCCTTTGGATCCCTGAAAAACAGTAAAATATCTAATCAGAATAAAAATTTGTTTTTTGGCGAAAATTAAAAATTAAATTACTTGCGTATCTACTTAAAAAAATTACTTTTGCAAAAATTTAAATTTTAAGATCATGTATTGGACTCTTGAACTTGCCTCTTATTTAAGTGATGCGCCTTGGCCTGCATCAAAAGATGAGCTAATTGATTACGCTATTAGAACAGGTGCCCCTCTAGAAGTTGTAGAAAACTTGCAAACTTTAGAAGATGAAGGCGACCCTTATGACACCATTCAAGAAATTTGGCCAGATTACCCGTCTGATGAAGATTTTCTTTGGAATGAAGATGAATATTAAAATTTAAAAGTCTCATTTGAGGCTTTTTTTTTGCTTAAATTTGAACCCTTATTAATTGAAATTCTTATTATGAGTATTATAAATTCTATTATCAAAGTTTTTGTTGGCGATAAAAAAAAGAAAGACTTAAAAATATTACAACCTATTGTTGAAAAAGTTAAAGTTTTCGAATCTCAAGTTAACGACTTAAGTTTAGACCAATTAAGAGATAAAACAAACCAATTTAAAGCACAAATAAAAGCTGCTTTAAAACCTTTTGACGATAAAATTGAAGCGCTTAACGCCGAAATTGAATCAGCTGATATAAACCGAAAAGAAACTATTTACAAAGAAATTGACCAACTTACCGATGACGCTTATCACGTCTCCGAAGAAGTTTTAAATATCATTATGCCCGAAGCATTTGCCGTTGTTAAAGAAACAGAAAAACGCTTTGTCAATCAAAAAACACTCGTTGTTACTGCAACACCTTTTGATAGAGAATTATCAGCAACCAAAGATTTTGTGAGCCTAGATGGCGACAATGCCATCTGGAAAAATAGTTGGGATGCCGCCGGAAAACCGATAACTTGGGATATGGTTCCATACGATGTTCAATTAATTGGTGGTGCCGTTTTACATAGTGGTAAAATTGCCGAAATGATGACAGGTGAAGGTAAAACATTGGTAGCTACCTTGCCAATATACTTAAATGCCCTCACCGGAAATGGCGTTCACGTGGTAACCGTAAACGATTACTTAGCCAAACGCGATGCCGCTTGGATGGGACCACTTTTTCAATTTCACGGTTTGAGTATAGATTGTATCGATTTACACGAACCTAATTCCGCTGCACGTCGAAAAGCCTATCTTTCCGATATTACTTACGGTACAAATAACGAATTTGGCTTTGATTATCTTAGAGATAATATGGCACATACCCCAGAAGATTTGGTTCAAAAACCTCATAATTTTGCCATAGTTGATGAGGTAGATAGCGTTTTAGTTGACGATGCAAGAACCCCATTAATTATTTCGGGTGCAACACCTCAAGGCGAACGTCATGAATTTAATGAATTAAAGCCTATTGTTGATAAAATTGTAAACATCCAACGCCAATTGCTAAATGGTGTTTTGGCAGAAGCAAAAAAATTAATCGCCGAAGGAAATACAAAAGAAGGCGGATTGTTGTTGTTTCGCGCCTTTAGAGGACTTCCAAAAAATAAAGCCTTGATTAAATTTTTGAGTCAAGAAGGTGTTAAAGCCTTACTCCAAAAAACCGAAGGTCATTATATGCAAGATAACAATAGAGAAATGCCTTTAGTTGATGAAGATCTCTATTTTGTTATCGATGAAAAAAATAATGCCATAGAGTTGACCGATAAGGGTATTTCATACCTATCTGGAGATAGCAAAGACGATAATTTCTTTGTTTTACCCGATATTAGTGTTGAACTCGGAAAAATTGAAAAATCAGACAATACGGTCGCAAAAAAAGCCGAATTGAAAGAAACTCTTTATCGAGATTTTAGCATTAAAAGCGAGCGCATCCACACCCTAAATCAACTGTTAAAAGCTTATACTTTATTTGAAAAAGATGTCGAATATGTAATTATAGAAGGCAAAATTAAAATTGTTGATGAGCAAACTGGTCGTATTATGGAAGGCCGTCGCTATTCTGATGGTTTACATCAAGCACTCGAAGCTAAAGAAAATGTCAACATTGAAGCAGCCACACAAACTTATGCTACTGTTACGCTTCAAAATTACTTCAGAATGTATCGCAAACTTTCTGGTATGACTGGTACTGCTGTTACCGAAGCCGGTGAATTTTGGCAAATCTACAAATTAGATGTGGTCGAAATCCCAACCAATATGCCACTTATTAGAAAAGATGATGAAGATTTAATTTACAAGACAAAACGCGAAAAATACAATGCGGTTATTGAAGAAATTGCCAAACTGGTGGGTCAAAAAAGACCCGTTTTAGTTGGAACAACTTCGGTTGAAATATCAGAATTATTAAGCAGAATGCTCCATATTAGAAAAATCGATCACAATGTATTAAACGCAAAATTGCATAAAAAAGAAGCCGATATTGTAGCTAATGCCGGCAATGCTGGCGTGGTAACCATTGCTACAAATATGGCTGGCCGTGGTACCGATATTAAATTATCGGATGAAGTAAAAAAGGCAGGTGGTCTAGCAATTTTAGGAACCGAACGCCACGATTCTAGACGTGTTGACCGTCAGTTGCGTGGGCGTTCTGGACGTCAAGGCGACCCCGGATCTTCACAATTTTACGTATCTTTAGAAGATAACTTAATGCGCTTATTTGGCTCTGAAAAAATAGCAAAGATGATGGATCGTCTTGGTTTAGCCGAAGGTGAAGTCATTCAACATTCAATGATTACCAAATCTATTGAACGGGCCCAACGCAAAGTTGAAGAAAACAACTTTGGCATCCGCAAACGTTTGTTAGAATACGATGATATTATGAATGCGCAACGCGAAGTGGTTTATAAACGTCGCCACCATGCGCTATACGGTGAACGCCTTCAGGTTGATATTGTCAATATGATTTATGATACTTGTGAAGCAATTACCGAATCCAATAAAAATTTAAATGATTTCAATAATTTTGAATTTGAGTTGATTCGCCATTTCTCATTTACCTCGCCATTAACAACAGACGAATTTAAATCGATGTCAATTCCCGAAATTACAACCCTAATTTTTGACAAAGTTTACATCCATTATCAAGAAAAAATGGAGCGAAATGCAGCAATGGCTTATCCGGTAATTAAAGATGTCTATCTAAACCAAGGTGATAAATACGAACGAATTGTGGTACCCTTTACCGATGGTATTAAAAACCTTCAAGTGGTTACCAATTTAAAACAAGCCTACTATTCTAAAGGAACGGAATTGGTTAAAGATTTTGAAAAAAATATCACACTTGCCATTATTGACGATGCATGGAAAAATCATCTCCGCCAAATGGATGAGTTAAAACAATCAGTTCAAAATGCGACTTACGAGCAAAAAGACCCACTTTTAATCTATAAATTTGAAGCTTTTGAATTGTTTAAATCATTGATGGATCAGGTTAATAAAGAAGTTGTTTCGTTCTTGTTTAAAGGAGAATTGCCGAACCAAAATCCTAACCAAGTCAGCCAAGCTAAAACACCTAAAAGAGATCAAGTTCAGCTTTCAAAAGAGGAAGTTCATAACTTAAGTGAAGGTGGCGCACAAAATAAAACGCAAACACCGCAAATTACCGAAACAATTGTTAGAGCCGAACCAAAAGTTGGCAGAAATGAAAAGGTTACTATTAAAAATATTATGAGCGGCGAAAGTAAAGAATTAAAATATAAACAAGCCATTCCGCTCATTGAATCAGGACAATGGGTATTGATTCATTAAGTGCGTTTGATTAAATTTTTATTTTAATCAAACTTGCTTTTTGGTAATATTGTTCTAAGTTTACAACCTTCACTTCTTTAGTTTGTTGCGGTGTTCCATAATTTTTATAGATAACCATTTTTAAGATTTGATCTTTTATTGCAGATGCTCCAAAGTTTGTTAAATTAATAATCCACTCACCTTTTTCGGCATCAATTAATAAAAATTCTTCTGATGTAAAACCTTGTTCTTTCTCATCTTTAATACGTTTTGCATCATTATCGACAGAATGTGTCCACGAGAAAAAGCGATTTTGTGGATTTACAAACTGAAGCTCAAAAGCTAAATCCGGACTGGTCCATTCAAAATACAAACGCGCATTAATATTCTCTTTTTTATAAAATTCGGGGTTGATATTTTCGGCAGTAAAAAGCTCTTTATTGTTTTGAATCAAACTTTTAAAAGCGGTTAAAAGGCTTGTATTTGCACCGCTAAAATTCATACTTTCTATGGTGTTTTCAACCATACTTTTATAGAGATAAAAGGCTTTTGTAAAGAACTTTTGGTCGACATAATTTTTTGCCATATCAATATACGATTGAGCGTTTTTTGGTTGTAATCGCAACAAGCGTTTGTCGATATATATTTCGTTATCTAAATCTCTATTAGCTTCATATTTAAATGCTAACGCCAATAATCCGACTGGGTTATTGAAATTATTTTCTAAGACATTTGACAAAATTCGCTCACTTAAAAGTAAATTATTCCATTGTTTAAAATAATCGGATACATCAAAATAAAAGGTTATTGAATCACCGTACGTTTCGCGCAATATTAAATATTTCTGATAAGCATCTTCGGCTGATTTAGACGTATTTAAATCAGTTAAATAAGGCATAATCATCTGATTTTTATTGAGCGTTTCATTATAAACATTATTGTGCAATAAAGCTTTATCAACTGGCAAATAATCTTTTTTATTATAGGTTGCAGTTTTGGTTGTAATTTCAATCACACCTCTGCCACCTTCACTGCCATATCTATTAGTAGCTGCCAAACCTTTTAACACTACAATTTTATCTACATTGTTCGAGTCTATAAACGACAAATCCAATTTACCGCCACCACCAGCGCCAGAATTGGCTCGTGCTAAAGGCACACCATCTAAAACAATAAGTGGGTATTGATTCATCAAAATAGTACCGCCACCTCTAATAATCATCTGACTGATATCATCAGTTTGCCCCAGACTTGCTCCAGAAATCCGACCTTGAACATTTTGTGAAATATTGGTTTCAACAGCATTAAAATTTTCACTTGTCAAAGTTTGTTGCGCATAACCTCTTTTTTTATCCTTATCGGAAGCTAAACCGTGACTATCTTCTTTGAGTTCTTCAATTCTTTTACCTTCAATTACGACCGTATTTAAGCGTGTTTCTGATGATAATAAAGTAACTTTTATTTCTGGGTCAGAAACAATTTCATGATAAGTCTTAAATCCTAAATAACTGAATTTTAATTCATCGCCAATTTTGGCTTCGATGCTAAATTTTCCATCTTTATCTGTAACAACACCTTTTTCTTTGCTGGCAATGACCACATTAACGCCTTCTAAAACACCCTCTGAACTATAAACAGTCCCCGAAACTTTAGTTAAATTTTTAATGTTAGCCGTTTTATTTCCTTTACTTTTTATACCGACAACTGTCTGCACTTTGATACCAATTTTAGCTAATGCTTCAGTTAAAGATTGTGTGTTTAAATCTAAAAAATAACTCTGCTGGGCATCCGATTTGCTTTGTAAAGCTCCAAAAAAAGTTTTCTCAATACTGCTCACAACAATAAGCGGCTTATTGATTGAATCGGTTAAGATTTTCTGATTTTGATAACCATCTGTAAACACCATATAAACCTCATTTAACTGATATTTTTTATCGTTTAAAGGATTCAATGCTGTTGAACCATCATAGGTTGTATTCGTTAAATCTTGTTTTAAGGAGCTCCAATCTCCATTTTTAATTTGATAGGTCTGCTCTGCGTTTACTTGATTGCTAAACTTGATTAATTGAATCGTGAAATCTGATTTATTACTGATATAATAATCTAAAAAATTCAGTTCTAAGCTCAGATTTTTTTCGTTCATTGATAAGGATGTATCCCAAAAAAGCGCCACAGAATTTGCTTTATTTACGCCATCTATCTTATTAGTTTGCGCGGTAATAAATTGTATATAAAATAGTGATATTACTAATAAAATATAAGTTAACTTTTTCATTTTATTTGTTTTAAAATAAGTATAAAATTAAATAAAAAAATCTAAACTAAATCATTCCAAAAAATTTAACGTTTCCATACGATTAATCTTTTGGGTAGGCGTTTCTACAAATTTATCTACAAAATAAATTTGCTTAGGCTGCTCAAATTTTGAAAGTATTTTATCAAAATTAATATGACTAAAATCGCGCTTTGCGCCTTCGCAAATTAAAACTACTTTTTGAGTAAAATAATCATCCTTAATACCGGCAATAAAAAATCGACAAGGCATAAATTTGGCTAATTTTTCTTCGACAACTTCGGGATTAATCTTTACACCGCCCGAATTTATCACACAATCAAATCGACCAATCCATTCAAAATGACAGGTATTTATAAGTTTTACCAAATCGTTTGTAACAATTTTCTGTTCACAAATAGTTGGCGCATCAATAACCAAGCAGCCCCTATTATCGACCGAAATTTTAATATTTGGCAATACCTTATATGTATTTTTATTGGCTGCATTCATCCATTTTTGGGCACTCAAATTAAGTGGTTTTACAGCAATATGCGTAATCGTTTCGGTCATTCCATAAGTCGCAAAACAGTTTGTTTTAAGTTTTTTTAGGGCTTCAGATAAATTAAAACTAACCGGTGCGCCACCAATAATGATGGTCTTAATTTGATTTAATTGCAACAAGGATTGCTGCACTTGCATCGGAACCATGGCGCAAAAATCATAGTCATTTTTATTGCCGTCAAGCGGATGAGAATTTGAATTGACAACATCGAGATGCCAACCCAAAACCAACGCTCTAACCAACATCATTTTACCTGCTATATAATTTGGAGACAGGCAAAATAAAGCCGATGTTTTTTCATATAAACCAAAAAACTGTCCTGTTGCTTCTGCGGACGCTATCATTTTTTCTTTGTTCAAACTCATTAATTTTGGTTTTCCCGTAGAACCTGAGGTGTGAACCCAAATAAAATCATCGGAATTAAACCAATTATTTAAAAACAAAAAGAAGTCTTCAGAAATTGATTTTGAATAAACTAATAAGGCTTCAACCGAACCAAATTCGATTCCGTTAAGGGTAAAATTAGGATTAAAATTTTTAAAATTTCTCACTTCGTTAAGAATGACATTTTTATCTATTTAATAGCTTTTTCTTCAGTAACTTCAATTGGTTTTTCAACATTTCCAAGCAACTTATGCTTCCAATTTGACCAATTATATTTTCTAGAAAACCATAAAATTATTAAAGGATACAACACAAATAATGGCGCAAATAGCATCCAATTTATTTGGGGTTCGGAACGATCGATAAAGAGGGCATCTGTTTGAAAAACAGTCCAATTGGTGGTTACAAAAATAGCTGCAAAAATATTATTTGCGGCATGTAATCCTAATGAAAGTTCCAGACCATCATCTATTAAGGTAATAATCCCAAAGAAAAATCCGGTAACAATATAATAAATCAGTAAGATATTACCCAGTTTTTCTACTTCGGGATTTGCGCCATGTAACAAGCCAAAGGCAGTTGATGTTATTATTAAAGCTAAAACCCTATACCTAGTTATTACACCAAAACCCTGCATGAGATAGCCTCTAAAATAAACCTCTTCAAAACTTGTTTGCAAGGGAATAAATAACACCGAAACTAATACCAAAATAGCGAAAGGCAACCATTTGAAATTTGAAACATAATGTTGGGGCGTCATAAAATAATCTGTCAAAAGCATTGCTCCAGATATAAAAAACCAAAGCATAAAAGCATAAAATACACGATTCCAATCCAATTTATGGCGAGCGGTTAGCACCTTTAAAAAAGGTAAATGGTGGATGTTTTTTACGGCAATATAGAGTCCGAATAAACCTAGAGCAAAGGGAATAATCATCAATAATAGAAATAAATTATTATCAATTCCGGGGTTGAGATTTGTTTTATTTTTTAATGAAACATCGGCAAAATCTCCTGCAAAAAGCAAAGGGATTGCCCCAAATTGCATTGCTAAAAATGAAAATATGGTTCCTATAAAATAATGATTCCACTTGACTTTTCCTTTAAATGCTTGTGCTATAAAATCCATATAAATTGTTTAAAAATTAAAATCAGGCACCTGCCATTTTTGTTTTGTGTTGTAATATAAATAACCCCTTTTTACTTCTAGGGGCGACTGAAAATTATTGGTAAACAAACTGCCAGTACCCAGCCCTTGAGGCATCAAATTATTTAAAGAGCATGTGAATTGCGCGATAGCATTTAAACCAATATTGCTTTCGAGAGCCGAGGTTATCCACCAACCAATATTTTGAATTTCAGCCATGTTTATCCATTTTTTTGAACCTTCAAATCCCCCTATTAAACTCGGTTTTAAAATGATGTATTGAGGTTTGATAGTTTGCAACAGTCGCTCTTTTTGAGCGTCATCAAATATTCCTATCAGTTCTTCATCTAAAGCAATTGGCAAAGGGGTACTATTGCAAAGTTGCGCCATTTCATCCCATTGATTTGCTTTTATGGGCTGTTCGATAGAATGCAAATTAAATTCGGCTAAACGCTTTAACTTTTCTAAAGCATCTTGTGGATTAAATCCCCCGTTGGCATCAACACGTAATTCGATTTCTTTTGCAGAATATTCATGGCGAATAGATTTGATCAAATCTAATTCCGATTCAAAATCTAGAGCTCCAATTTTTAATTTCAAAGTTGTAAATCCTGCTTTTAATTTCGCTTTGATTTGCCGATTCATAAAATCTTTTGAACCCATCCAAATCAGACCGTTAATAGGAATTCCCATTTTTCCATTGGTAAAATCAGATGGAAATAGAATAAATTTATTGTTGCTTTTAAGCGATAATAGCGCTTGTTCTAAGCCAAATTGTATGGATGGATATTGATCTAAAACTAACAATAAATCGATTTGACTCGAATTGATATTTCGGCAAGTCCACGCTAATTTTTCTTCATAACCGGGCACATCATCGGCACTTAGCCCTTTAAATAATCCACACTCGCCAATGCCAAAATTATCGGCTTGTTTTAAATATAAAAAATACGTCGTTTTTGTATGCAATACCCCACGCGAAGTGCCGCTGGCTTGCTTAAATTGCAAATTATATTTTTTAAAGGTCGCCTTTAACAACATCTTATTTAAAAATAAATTAGGTTTTTCAAATATACAATTTAAGGTTTAAAATAGGGTTATTTAATATTTTAGAATCCTCATAAAATATGGTACTTTTGTGCGGCATTTTGCCCTCGTAGTTCAACGGATAGAATAGAAGTTTCCTAAACTTTTGATCCAAGTTCGATTCTTGGCGAGGGTACTAAAGCCTTCTTATTTAAGGCTTTTATCAGCCTTTAAATGTTTTATTATCTTTATTCTATTTGAATAAATTTTTATATTTTACCATCTTAGAATTTGTTATTTTTTCATAACTTTATAAACCTTAATTAGCTTTTATTAAAGTCATGAAAAACACCATTGCAGAACGTATCTTCGATTTTCTAAAAAACTTTCCTCCTTTTGATTTATTAGGCAAAGACCAGCTTTTAAAAATTTCACCTCAAGTAAAAGTATCTATTCGCCTGCCACATGATGCTCTAAAAGTTGCATTTAATAGATAAATTTATAAGGCACTCTCTGTTAAGAATTTAATATTCCGCAAAACAATAGGCGTGCGGCCTCAGGCGATGCTTATATTACCGCGCAACTATTTCTAAAAATCCTTTCGAAATTAAAAAAAGAACGCGTGGTTAATTTTTCAGATTTATTTAG
>JAVHOP010000048.1:0-3411 GCA_036170135.1 Flavobacteriaceae bacterium
GAATCAACTTTATCAACTGATTTCTGTTCTGCTAAACAAATGGTAAGTATTTTAACTTGTGGCAATTGTTGTTTTAAATACCACAAAATACCTTCAAAATTGTTTGAATGATAAGAGCCGTTAAAATGGAAAAATAGCTTTCCGTTTTCATAATTTTTAGCGATAGAATTTGCCATAGTAGCATCTTTTAGTGCTTGCGATTTTGGTAAATTTTCACCGCCGTGTCCCTCCATCATCGCCAACATTTTAACATAACCTGGCAGCGTAGCATCGTACTTTATAGGCATTTTTGGGAACCATTGTTTTTCTTCTTCTTTCAAAGTATCTAAGCCTTCAAATCCTTTGTGATACACCAAACTAGCATAAATTCTGGGCACATTAGTAGCAATAAATTTGAGTTTATTCGCTTTTGCAAATTCAACAAGAGGTTTATAATCTGTTTTATAATTTTTCCACAAACGCGCTCTGACTTTTAAGGTGTCTTCAACTATGTTACCAGAGATATAATCGGATAAAGCCTGTTGATTATCGGTCTCAAACATTTCGGCACCCAAAACAATTTGGCGTTTTTGGGCGAAATCTTTTGTCAATTCAAATTCTAACCAATGTGCAATTGGATTGTTATGCTCTTCACCAAAAAAAACTAAATCGGCTTTAGCCAATTGATTCATCATTTTTTGATAACTGATTTTATGTCCGTTGTTATCAAATATTTGATACGCTTTTTTTTGTTGAGCTAAAATACTGGTAGCGACAATAAAACTCAGTAATAATAAGATTCGTTTTTTCATGATTTTGTATTGATTAGTCTGTAAATCAATAACGCAACGCGCTTGGTTAAATCGTTAAAGTGTGTCAATTCCATAAATTCCTTTGTAGTATGTGAGCCTCCACCCATAGTTCCTAATCCGTCGAGTCCATCCACATATTTAGCTACAAATGAGATATCTCCAGCCCCACGTTTTGAAGGGTCATAAGCTTCCACTTTTCCTTGCCCCATGGCTTGGCTCACACCATCGAGTACTTTTAAAACTTCATAATTCCCGGGTGTTGGTGCCATTGGTGGATATTCTAAATCAAAGCTAATTTTAGCTGTTGTTTTGGGTAAGTTTTTTGCGACAATCGCCTGCATTTTAGCGACTGTATTATTGATTTGTTCTTCTGTTAAACAACGAATATCACCACTTGCAATGGCTTTTTGGGGAACAATATTAGTTTTTCCAAAAGTTGAACCTTTTGATTGCTCATCGTCAAAAGTTACCTCTGTACCGCCTACAATGGTTGCTACATTAAAGGTTAAATTTTGCTCTGGTAATTCATTGTAGAATGAATTTAATATTCTTGCCATTTCGTAGATGGCTCCAGCGCCGACATTCTCGGTAAAAACTCCTGCCGAATGTGAGCGAACACCAGTAGTTTCTAACTTCCAACTTCCAGAACTCCTTCTGGCAACAGTGGCGTAATTGAGTCCGGTCGCGCCCTCAAATCCGAGGGCAATATCACTGCGTTTGGCAGCCTCAATCAAATCTTTTCTCGAAATAGTCGTTGGATTTCCTGCTTTTTCTTCATCACCACTAAAGGCCGCAATAATTTGTGTATTATTTAAAACCCCTGCTTCGCGTAAAGCCTTTAAGGCATATAAAATAATCACATCGCCACCTTTCATATCATCAACTCCAGGTCCAAATGCCATAACCGAATCTTTAGAAAAACTTTGAAACGGACTGTTTTCTTCAAAAACAGTATCGAAATGACCGATTAAAAGAATTTTTTTACCCTTTATTGTACCTGTTTTTAGTTCACAAAACAGATGTCCGGCTCTGCCCATTGCTTTTGGCATGTCAAACCAAGTAGGTGTAAATCCAATCGCTTTAAATTCATCTGCAAAAATGGCACCTACCTTTTTTACACCGGCTACATTTATAGAACCGCTGTTTATATTGACTACTTTTTCGAGTAAATCAATGGCTTGTTGATTATTTTTTTCGACTTGGTTTAAAATTTTCTTCTCGGTACTACTTAGCTTTTGCGCCTGCAATGGAATTACAAAAATGATTACAAGCAGTAATCCTAAAATTTTTAAATATTTCATTTGAATTGAGTTTGGGTTAATTAATTGTTAAAAGTAGTTAAAGAATCACATATTTAAGGAGTGCATCTCTAAAAAAAATGTTAAAAAACGCTATCTTTGTTAGCAACAAAATAACTAACATACAACCTTATGAAATATCATCCAATTGACAAACAACTATTTATAAAAAATCGTCAAAAATTCATCGCAAAAATGCAGGCTAATAGTTTAGCTGTTTTAAACTCTAACGATATTTATCCGGTAAGCGCCGACAGCACCTTGCCTTTTGCACAACATCGCGATATTTTCTATTTATCGGGTGTTAATCAAGAAGAAAGCATTTTAGTGTTGTTTCCTGATTCTCCAAAACCCGAACATCGCGAAATTTTATTTTTAAAAGAAACCAACGATCATATTGCTGTTTGGGAAGGCGCTAAATTAAATAAAGCCCAAGCATTTGAAACCAGTGGCATTAAAACGGTTTATTGGTTGCAAGATTTTGAAAAGGTATTTTTTGAATTGATGACGCAAACACAAGCAGTTTACATCAATACCAACGAACATTATCGCGCCAATGTTGTTACCGAAACCCGTGAAGCCCGTTTTGTTAATTGGTGTCAACAAAAATATCCGGCCCACACCTATTTGAGGATTCAGCCTATTTTACAACGCTTGCGTTCGGTTAAAGAACCTCAAGAAATTGCGCTCATTCAGCAAGCCTGCAAAATTACCGAAAAAGCTTTCAGACGTGTTTTAAAATTCACAAAACCCAATGTAACCGAATATGAAGTTGAAGCGGAATTTGCTCACGAATTTCTGCGCAATCGCTCTGATGGCTGGGCTTATACGCCAATTATTGCCAGTGGTTACAATGCTTGCGTGTTGCATTATATCGAAAATAATCAGGTATGTAAAGACGGCGACGTGATGTTGTTAGATGTGGGTGCTGCTTACGGTTTATATTCAAGCGATATGACGCGTTGTATTCCAATTAATGGTAAATTCTCGCCCCGTCAAGCGGAGGTTTATAGTGCTGTTTTGCGCGTTAAAAAAGCTGCCGCTAAGATGTTAATTCCCGGCACGCTTTGGGCTGACTATCAAGCTAAAGTTGGTAGAATCATGGAAAAAGAACTTGTCGGTTTGGGATTGCTAACCCAAAATGATATTAAAAATGAAGACCCTGATTGGCCGGCATATAAAAAATATTTTATGCATGGCACCTCGCATCATATGGGATTAGACACGCACGATTACGGCATTTTAACCGAACCGATGCAAGCTGGTATGGTGTTTACTTGCGAACCCGGTATTTACATTCCCGAAGAAAATTTAGGCATCCG
>JAVHOP010000049.1:0-6984 GCA_036170135.1 Flavobacteriaceae bacterium
ATTTTGCAGTAATATATGAAAGTAAAGGGTTTCTTATTTTTTATAATTATTTCACTTAGCTCAAATGCTCAAGTAGGTGGTGAACAGGTCTTTAATTTTTTGAATGTATCTACATCTGCTCGCCAATCTGCTTTAGGTGGAAAGATTCTGACATTAGAGGATATCAACCAGTCTTTATGGAATCCAGCGATGATCAGTAAATCTATGGATCATCAATTGGCACTAAATTATCAAAATTTTCTTGCAGATGTGAGCTATGGATCTGTATCGTATGCCAATTTTTTTAGTAGAAGATTAGGCACTATTCAGGGTGGTATTACGTATGTAAATTATGGTAAATTAATTGCAGCCGATGAACTCGGTAATGAAACAGGTAGTTTTAAAGCTAGAGATTTGGCCCTATCAATTGGATATGCTTATAATATTCCGAGAACCTATTTAAATGTAGGTGTCAATTTAAAATTGATTAGCTCCTTAATTGACAATTTTACCTCTCATGGCGCAGCATTTGATTTTGCGATAAATTATTTAAACGCTGATAAACCTTTTATTGCCACTTTTGTGGTACGAAATGCCGGTTATCAAGTTAACACCTTTGACGGGATGAGAGAGTCTTTGCCTTTTGAGGTTTTATTGGGAGGCAGTTATCGCGTAGAAAATATCCCGCTTCGTTGGCATTTTACCTTAGATAACTTACAACGGTGGAATGTTTCGGCTAATAACCCATCAGATACGCAAGTAGGTATTGACGGATCGGTTACTAGTAGTTCAATAAAGGGGTTGAGCAATGCCTTTAGACATGTTATTATTGGCGCTGAGTTTTTCCCTGAAAATGATTTTAATCTTCGGTTTGGCTATAATTTTAGAAGGGCGCGCGAATTGCGTTTAACATCCTCTAGAACTTTTAGCGGATTGACAGCAGGATTTGGAATTAAGATGCGACGATTGCAGTTTAATTATGCCTTTTCAAAATTTCATCCTGCAGCCAATGCTAACACGTTTAGTTTGATATTTGATTTGAGAAGTACTGAGTTTTAAGTAATAAATATGAAAAAAATTAATATTGCAATTGACGGTTACTCATCTACCGGTAAAAGTACCATTGCTAAACAATTGGCGACAAAATTGGGCTATATTTATGTAGATAGTGGCGCCATGTATCGCGCCGTGACGCTTTACGCTATGAATCTTGGACTTATAGATAATTTACATTTTAATAAGGTAGGTGTCATCAATAATTTAGATAAAATTAATCTGACCTTTAAATTTAATGCGCAATTAGGTTTTGCTGAAATGTACTTGAATGGTTGTAATGTGGAACTAGAAATTAGGCGTATAGAAGTTTCTAATTTTGTGAGTAGCATTGCTGCTGTGCCCGAAGTGCGCATGAAATTAGTGCAACAACAACAAAAAATGGGCACACATAAAGGGGTGGTCATGGATGGACGAGATATTGGAACCGTTGTCTTTCCGGATGCCGAACTTAAGATATTTATGACTGCACCGAGTGATATTCGTGCTAAAAGACGTTTTGAGGAACTCAGTTTAAAAGGCGATAAAGTGTCTTTTGATCAAGTAAAAGAAAATATAGAAAATCGTGATTATATCGACACAACTAGAGCCGATTCGCCACTTATACAAGCTGAAGATTCAGTGCTTTTTGACAATAGTTTCTTATCTAAAGAAGCGCAATTTGAGAAGTTGCTAGGTTTGGTAAACGAAAAATTAAAAAGTATAAAAAATGCGCCTCAGTAGTTTTTATTATTGGAACTTTTTGTAAATTTTATTTACATCTTCCATATATTTTCTTTGACTTATGCCCCATTGTCGGGTAAAGTTATTAGTAATACCGCTGTAACTTTCTTTATTAACCGACAAATCCTTTACAATTTCAAGAATATCGTTAGCAGTAAATCGTTCTTTAAATCTAGAAATTGCATCGGCGTAAGCGTTGTTTTTGGCATTAGTTAATGCTTTCTGCAAATCGGGATTAACCATCTTATTTTGAGGTAATTTAGCTAGAATATCTTTATCAATAGCATCAAGAGATGGGGTGATTTTATAAAGTCCAATTGCTTTTTTAACATTTTGGGTATAAACATCTTCAGTTTGAGCAAAAGAGTTCAAGCAGAATAAAGCGACTAAAATAAAAACAATTTTTTTCATGTGTTGACAGTTTAGGATTGCTAAGATAGCAAAATACTTTAAATCTAAAAATTAAGGAATGTTTAAAAATTTATGAGTTTGTAAAGATATTTTCCATTTCGGATTTGCCATCACATAATCGGTTATTAAGTTGTTTAATTCAGCGCGTTTGCTCCATTCTGGTTGTAAAAATAATTCACATGTTTCATTGACATTTTGCGCTTGTGCTTCGGCAAATTTAAAATCGTGTTTATTAAAAATAATCACTTTTAATTCATCTGCTTTTTGGTAAATATCCAGCAAAGGTAATTTGTTTTTTTTAGGCGACAAGCAAATCCAGTTCCAACTGCCACTTAACGGATAAGCTCCTGATGTTTCTAAATGTGTTTTAACACCTATTTGGTTTAAGGCATTTGTTAGGTAATCCATATTCCAAATGAGTGGTTCACCACCTGTAATTACTGCAGTATCACTGTGTTTTTTAGCATTAGTAACAATTAAATCAGTTTGGGTTAAGGGATGCAATTTTGCGTTCCAGCTTTCTTTTACATCACACCAATGGCAACCCACATCGCAACCCCCAATTCTAATAAAATACGCTGCTTTTCCAGTGTAAAAACCTTCTCCTTGAATGGTATAGAATTCCTCCATCAAAGGCAATAATTTACCTTGTATTACCTCAGGAGAATTTTTTAAATTTTGCATACAACAAAGATAGTTACTTACTTTTTAAATCGGTTATAGTCTTTAAATTCTTTTTGTTTTTATTCTGCAAAAGTGTACTTTTGGTCAGAAATAACTAGACTCTTATCGATGAAAAAATTACTCTTTTTACTATTTGTATCCGCATTATTTATCCAATGTCAATCTGATAAAAAACACCTTATTCAACTCAATCAAGTAGGACTTATTACTAAAGATACCAAAGTTTTAGATTTGGCTCAAATATTTGCAACGGACTCTCTTGTAAAGCCTGTTTATCAACCGAATCAGCCAAAACCTAAAACGGAATATTACGAAGTTTACGATAAAAAAGGAACTCATTTATTGACAATTAATATAGATAATAGCACCGATTCAACCGCTACCATCCAAAATGTAATCATTTTTAGCAGCGATTTTCACACAAAAAATAAAATATCGACACTTTCTTTATTCAAAGATTTAAAAGAAAAATATCCGATACAAAAAGTAGAATCTGTCATTACTTCGGCCATGGTCTATGTCGAAGATTTAAATGCCGCATTTAATATAGACAATAAAGATTTAGGGTTGCCCGAATTTAGCACCAACGAAATTAAGATTGAGCAAATTCCTGATAATGCCCATTTTAGATATATAACTGTTTGGTTTAATTAGCATTGATGAACCCAACAAAAAAAACCAAAGTCAAGCGAATTCCCAATCGTGGTTTTTACGATAAAGAGACGGTTTATAAAATTTTAGATGCTGATTTTGTTTGTCAAATTGGTTTTATTCACGAGGGTTTTCCGGTTGTTATCCCTACAATTTATGGTCGGAAAGGTGGCGAGTTGTTCTTTCATGGCGCGGCGGTGAGTAGGATGTTGACTAATATGTCAAGTGGCATTCCTATTTGTCTAAATGTTACACAAACTAAAGGTATCGTTTTAGCGCGTTCGGCATTTAATCATTCTTTAAATTACGAATCGGTTGTCATTTTTGGTCAAGCCGAATTGGTTACCGATGCCGATGAAAAAGTTGCTGCTTTAGAAATTATTACCAACCAAATTATACCAAGTAGATGGAACGAAGTTAGGCTGCCAAATGTTAAAGAACTCAAGGTCACTTCTGTTTTAAAATTGAAAATTGATGAAGCTTCTGCTAAAATAAGAACAGGCGAGCCTCACGATGATAAAACCGATTGTGATTTGCCAATTTGGGCTGGTGTGATTCCCCTAGAAAGACATTTTGGAAAACCCATACCTGATTCTGTTTTAAAAGAAGACATTCAAATTCCAAAAAGTGTTAAAAATCTGATTAAAAGTCAGTCTAAATAATAGGGATTATTCATTTTTGCAACGGTACAATTCCACTTTAATTCCGTTTTAATTTTTACTTTCAAAGCCTCGCTTTGGTGGGGTTCGCCGTGATTGATAAAGGTTAATTTAGGAGCTGTTTCAAAATGTTGTAACCAATCTAATAACTCACTTTGGTCTGCGTGTCCTGAGAAGGAATCAATTTTAAACACATCGGCATTAATTTTGTGGTAGTTGCCAAAAAATTTTATTTCTTGGTCGCCCGAAAGTAGCGCCCTACCACGTGTTCCTTCGGCTTGATAACCCACAATTAAAACAGTATTTTTTTTATCAGAAATCAATCGGTCAAGATAATGTAAAATTCGGCCACCTGTAAGCATACCACTTCCAGCCAAAACTATCTTAGGACTTTCATCTCTAACAACTGCTTTAGAAATATCGATATTTGTAATTAACTGAACAGTTGATTGCATTAGCGCAATATCATCATCTGTTAATTTGTGATTTTTTTTGTTAGCATAATAAATATTTGTAGCACTTACACCCATCGGGCTGTCAAGATAAATTGGAATATTTGGTAAAAGACTTTCTCTTTTTAACTGACTTAACAGATAAATAATTTCTTGTGCGCGTTCTACAGAAAAAGTTGGGATGGCTAAAGTGCCACCTTTAGAAAAAGTTAAATTAATATATTTTAAGAAGGTGTCTTTAAGCGATTGTTTTTCGTGAATTCTATTGCCATAAGTCGATTCAACAACTAGATAATCGGCTTTTTCTATATAATCATAACGCGGTAAAATTAGCGGTTTTTTTCTGCCTATATCACCCGAAAATACTAGAATTTTACCGTCTATATCAAGAACGATGAATGAACTCCCTAAAATATGTCCACTGTTTACAAACTTAAATTTAATAGTCTTTTCTACAGGATACCATTGATTCAAATTAAAAGTTTTAAAATGCTTTAGACATTGTTTTACCTCTTCAACTTTATAAAGGGGTTCAGCCGGTTGATGTTTGGTATATCCGTATTTATTAGCGCGAGCGGAATCTTCTTCTTGTATTTTGGCACTATCCAACAAAATAATCTCGGTCAATTCTTTGGTTGCTTTTGTGCAATTGATTGCGCCTTTGAAACCGTTTCTGGTTAAAATTGGCAAGTAACCCGAGTGATCTAAATGGGCGTGGGTTAAAAATACTTCATCAATATCTTTGAATTCATCGGGGAATTCTTCCCAATTTTTTAAACGCAATTCTTTTAATCCTTGAAATAATCCGCAATCTATCAAGAGTTTTTTAGAATTGGTTTCTAATAAAATTTTAGAACCGGTTACACTTCCGGCACCACCAAAAAATGTTAGTTTCATAAGTATCATATTAATGATAACTATCTAGAAATAGTTTTTTAAAAATACAAAAAACTTTTCAATAACAAGCGATTGGATTTAATTCAGAGAATCAATTGAATAAATTTATCATTTTAATTTGTAAAAAGACATCAATTATTGTTAGTTTTATTTCTTAAATAAATCGATAACCACATTAATTTACAAATGAAAAAATTTACGATTCAAACCAAACCTTTTATCGTCCCTACAACCGACGGAAAACTAATTGCCGAGCATTTTGGATTGGCAACAAATGGCGATGCAACTATTAGCGTGGCTTATATGAAATCCCCATCTGGTTGGAGTGAACCTTTTCAGACTCCAGATTTTGATGAATATACCTTGATTTTTAGAGGGAAGAAACAGTTTATTATTGATGGTGAAACCATTGTTTTAAATGTCGGCGAATCTATTAAAATAAATAGGGGGACCCGCGTTCAATATTCAAATCCGTTTGATGAAGCAGTAGAATATATGTCGGTTTGTACACCGGCATTTTCGCCTAATCTAGTTCATAGGGAAGAATAGGTTTTATTTAATGCGTTCGCAAGCTAACAATGTGTTTTTTAGCAACATGGCTATAGTCATCGGACCAACACCACCAGGAACTGGTGTGATATACGATGCTTTTTTGCTAACGCTTTCAAAATGGACGTCGCCAACAATTTTATAACCTTTTGGCAGTGTTTTATCTTCAACGCGCGTAATGCCTACATCAACAATACAAACGCCATCTTTAACCATATCGCCGGTTAAAAACTCAGGTTTTCCTAAGGCAACAACTATAATATCCGCAAGAAGCGTAAATGATTTTATGTCTTGTGTGCGACTGTGAACGAGTGTTACCGTGGCATCGCCAACGTTGCGTTTCTGACTCAGCAAAATGCTCATAGGCCTCCCAACTATGTGGCTTCTGCCAATAACCACTACGTTTTTGCCCGAAGTTTCTACGTGATAGCGCTCTAAAAGCTCAAGTATGCCATAAGGCGTTGCAGGTAAAAAAGTAGGCAAATCTAAGGTCATTTTTCCAACGTTTACCGGATGAAATCCGTCCACATCTTTATTTGGATTGATTGCCATTAAAATTTTTTGTTCGTCAATGTGTTTTGGCAATGGTAACTGAACGATAAAACCGTCAATATCGTCATTATTGTTAAGCAAATCAATTTCGTGAAGTAGTTGCGCTTCGGTTGTAGATTCTGGTAAATCGATTAAAGTTGAATTGAAACCAACTTGCAAACAAGATTTTACTTTACTGTTGACATAAGTCATACTGGCACCATCGGTTCCTACCAAAACAGCAGCTAAATGCGGTGTTTTTTTGCCTAAAGCTTTTAATTGTTTAACCGATTCGGCGATTTCTAGCTTTAAATCGTTTGATGTTTTTTTGCCGTCTAGTAAAATCATTATATCAAGTATTAAGTATCAGGTATCAAGTATTAAGTATCAGGTAT
>JAVHOP010000049.1:7084-15398 GCA_036170135.1 Flavobacteriaceae bacterium
GTTTCTTGAGGCCGAATGGCTTTATGGATATTGGCAATTTCGGTCATCATCAACTCATCAACGGCCAAACGTCCTGCCGTATCAATAATCACCACATTTTTGCCATTGGCTTTGGCATGCTTAATGGCATTTTGCGCGATTTCTACCGGATTTTTATTCTCAATTTCGGCATAAACTTCAACGCCAATTTGCTCACCAACTATTTGTAATTGGTTGATAGCTGCGGGCCTATAAATATCACAACCAACTAATAATACTTGTTTTGACTTTTTAGTTTTTAAATATTGGGCGAGCTTTCCCGAAAAAGTTGTTTTACCCGACCCTTGTAAACCCGACATTAAGATAATGCTCGGTGTGCCCGATAAATTGATGCCGATACTATCACCACCCATTAAAGTAGTCAATTCATCCTTTACAATTTTAACCATCAATTGGCTCGGATTTAATGTGGTTAACACATGTTGCCCAATGGCTTTATCTTTGACAGTAGTTGTAAATTGTTTGGCAATTTTAAAGTTTACGTCGGCGTCAAGTAAGGCGCGGCGGACTTCCTTTAAAGTTTCTGCAACATTAATTTCGGTAATTTGACCGTGACCTTTAAGTATATGAAAGGCTTTGTCTAGTTTTTCGCTTAAATTATTAAACATAAATAGGGGTGCTTTTTAAAAAGGCAAAGATAACAAAACAGACCGTTTTTTAAATCACTATTTGTAGGATGTTTGGGTTGAAATAGAAGTAATAAAATTAATCTTCCGATAAATAATTTACCAAATTCCCAATCATTTTAACACCCTTATCAAGTTCATCTTTAGATATAAATTCGTTGGCACGATGTGCTTGTTCGATGCTTCCGGGACCGCAAATTACGGCTTCAAGTCCGGCATTTGAAAACTGTCCGGCTTCGGCAGCATAAGCAACGGTTCCTAAATCAGATCGGCAACTCAGTTGCTTGATAATTGAAACGATTGATAAATCTTCGGGCGTGTCTAATGCCGGAACGGCGGGATGGTCAACCTCAATTACAATTCTAAACTTAGGATTTATTTTTTGCATCAATGTCATTCTGCAAGTACAGTAATCTAAAAAATCGTCTTTAATGGCGTCGATACTGTCTTGTGGAATAATCCGCACATCCCAATAAAATGTACATTCATTGGCGATAACATTTGGTGCTACACCGCCATTTACCTTGCCAATATGAATAGAACTGTGTGGTGGAGTAAACCGATTATCGATATGATTTTCGGCTATTAAAGTGTCCATTTTTTGTTCTAACCAAACGATGAGTTTGGCAGCTTCGTGAATGGCGCTGACTTCTTGTTTAATGCGACTGCTATGACCTTCGGAACCGTAAACCGTTGTTTTGAAAACACAAATTCCTTTTTGTCCCACAATGGGTTGCATCAAAGTCGGTTCGCCAATGATGGCGTATTTTGGTTTTTCGGTATAGAAATTTAAGAGACCTTTAATCAAATCGGGGGCACCCACACAACCGATTTCTTCGTCATATGAAAAGGCAAAATAAATTGGTTTTTTAAGTTTTACCGATGTCATTTTATCTAGATTTACCAAACAACAAGCGATAAAACCTTTCATATCACAAGACCCGCGACCGTAGAGTTTGCCATCGGGTTTTTCGGTCAGTTCAAACGGATTGGTATCCCAAGCTTGTCCGGCAACCGGTACCACATCGGTATGACCTGATAAAATAAAGCCGCCGTCAATAGCCGGACCAATCCTGCAAAAGAGCGATGCTTTATTGCCTTCGGCGTTTGAAACGAGATGACTTTCAATTTGATATTTGGTTAAAATATCTTTGATGTAATTGATAATGCTCAGATTGCTTTGACCTCCTAAAACAGGAAAGCTCACTAAGTCTTTAAGTATTTGTTGTGCTGTCATAATTCATATTAAAATTTATGCTGGTCCCCAATGAATGAAAACACTGAATATTAGAAAAAGCCATGCAATTAGTAAAACCATTCCTGTTAAAGGAAAAATAAAACGCAACCATTTATCTAAACTTACCCGACACATACTCAACATAGCAATAAGTCCGCCAAGTGTAGGATTAATGAGGTTTGTAACGCCATCGCCAATTTGAAAAGCTAAAATAGTGGTTTGTCTGGTGAGTCCTAAAACATCACCTAACGGAATCATAATAGGTAAAGTTGCCAAGGCTTGTCCGCTTCCGGAAGGAATTAGAAAATTGATTGCCGATTGTGAAATTGACATAAATAAAGCAGCGCCATATACGGGCATTCCAGAAAGCAATTCAACCAAACTATGCGACATGGTATCGCTAATATGACCCTGTTCCATCAATATTTTAATTGCTGCCGCAAGTCCTACCATAAAAGCACCTGGCGCACTAACACCCACGTATTTTAAAATAGTTTCGCTGAGCTGGTATGTCGATAGTCGGGCGGCAAGTCCGGCGAAAATAGCTATCAAAATAAAAATTGCCGAGATATCATTAATGTACCAATGCAAGCCAAAAATGCCATAAAGCATAAACGACATCCCCAATAAAAAGATTGCTAAAACTAATTTATCTTGTGTTGAGATTTGGTAGTCTGTTATTGGTTTTGACAAGATTAAATCGGATGCATCAACATCTTTAGTCAAGGATATTTCTTTATTTTTTTCTAGTTTTTTAAAGTATCTCAAGTTGAAATAAGCCATCATACTCAAGCCTGTAAAACATAAAGCACTTCGTAATAATACGCCAGAAAACATCGGTAACCCTGCAATTTGATCGCCAATTCCCACGGTATAAGGATTGATAGGCGACAAGCCAAAACCAACCGTTATGGCGCCAACACTCATGCCTGCCGCCAACATTAAATCGCCGCCAATAGCCAGACTTAAAACAGCTGCAATAGGTACTAAGGCGATGTTATTTTCGTAACCAACTGAAACACCTGCCAACCCAAAAATATAAGTCATTAAAATTATAATGAAATATTTTTTGCTGTGTCCCATATTTTTAACCAAACTACCGATTACGTTTTCAATCATCTTGGTTCTTTGCAAGACGCCAAACATAATTCCGCCAGATAAAACCACAAAAATTATTTCGGAAGCTGCTTTAAAGCCAGCGGGTAAAGCCCGAAACAAATCCATAAAACTAATGGGTGTTGATGATATAATATGGTAAGTTCCCGGAATAACGCTCATTCTTCCGTCAATTAGCTGGCGTTGGTATTCGCCTGCCGGTAATAAATAAGTTAAGCCAGCAATAGCTATCATAATTAAAAATAGCATCACTACGGGATGCGGAATTTTTGATAGCCAAGATTTTTGCATGGAGTTCTGAGTTTTGAAGCTCAAATATATCAAAAATAATTAGTCTTGTTTCTTTTCGGACTTAAAACTGAGCGAAGCCGAGTTTACACAAAATCGTTCATGAGTTTCGGTTGGGCCATCGTCAAAAACATGTCCCAAATGTCCGCCACATTGGGCACATAAAATTTCGGTTCGAATCATCCCAAAAGAAGAATCTTTTTTATAAATAACGGCGCCTTTTATAGCTTTGTCGAAACTTGGCCAACCGCAATGGGCATCGAATTTTGAATCAGATTCAAACAACTTAGTACCACAAGCCGCGCAAAAATAAGTACCTTCTTTAAAGGTTAAATCATATTCGCCCGTAAACGGATGTTCGGTTTCTTTTTCTCTTAACACGCTGTACTGCATGGGCGATAGAATAGCTTTCCATTCTTGTTCGGTTTTAGTAACGGGATATTTTTGGCTATCTTTTTTCATATTTTTTTGAGCGGATACATTTATTGAGCTGATGATTATGATAAATAAAATTATTGTTTTTTTCATTAGAATCGTTTTAATCAGTTAAAAAATCAATGATATGATTCTGAACATTAAGGTCTTTTAAAATGCGTTGATGTCCTAAGCCGTGGGTTATTAAAAGAGAACCCTGACTCAGATTTTGTCTGATTTTGTAGGCACAACTTACAGGAACCACTAAATCGTCGGTATCGTGAATTACCAAAGTTGGAATACTGATGGCTTTTGCACTCGCTTCGCTAGAAAGTGTTTCTAATTTGTTTTTGAGTTGTTGTTGTAGTTTATCTAAAACATATTCGGCTGTTGCCGATTTTAAGTGTAATTTTTTTGCCAAATCATAGATAATTTCTCTAATATCATTATCAGTTCCCATGATCACTAATTTATTTATTTTCAGGAAATTTTGAGTGCATTTTAGCAGAGTCATACCGCCAAAAGAGTGTCCGATGGCGGCTTCAAATGGGCCATATTTTTCTTCAACAGCTTTAACAGTCTCAATAAATTCAGTCATATTGGTGCGTTTCCCTTCCGAAAAACCGTGTGCAGGTCCGTCCATGCTTATTACCATAAAGCGATTTTCTAACAATTTATCGGCAATGGTAAACAATTGCGTGCCTCTGCCAGACCATCCGTGAAGTAATAGTACTTTTTTCTTGGAATAACCGTATTTATAAACCTGAATTTCTTTATGGATAATGGGAATTTGCAAGCGCTCTTTGATGGCGCTTTTGTACATCATTTGTTCACGTTCAGGCATTTGATGTTTGATGGGCGTTTGAAATAATTTCAACATGAATTCCGCAGCCAAAGGCGTAGCGATAAATTGTAAAAATTTGGCAAACTTTACGATATTCTTAGTGATTCGGGTGTTCTTTTTAAGGGGCATTCTAATCAAAATTAAAAAGCGAAATTAATTAATTTTGGTAGCTTTACGTTTTACTTTTTGTTAAATTATAAATGATATGAAAACCCGCACAATTTTATTTATTGTTTCTTTATTTATTTGGGGATGTAGCACCGTTCCTATAACGGGCAGAAAACAACTCAACTTAGTGAGTGACGCGCAAATGCTTCCAATGGCTTTTAGTCAATATAAAAGTTTTTTAAATGAGCATAAACTATCAGATAAAACCGTTGAAACAGAAAAACTTAAAGCCGTAGGTACCCGAATTTCTAAAGCCATAGATACTTATATGCGCGCCAATAATATGGCCGACCGTGCCGATACTTACAAATGGGAATTTAATTTGGTTGAAGATAAGGAAGTAAACGCTTGGGCAATGCCTGGTGGAAAAGTTGTTTTTTATACGGGCATTATGCCTATTGCAAAAGATGACGATGGTATTGCAACCGTTATGGGTCACGAAATTGCCCATGCATTTGCACGTCACGGAGCTGAACGCATGAGTAGTGGTATGTTGCAACAAGCCGGTGGCATTGCAGTGGCATTGGGAACAGAAAACAGTAAGCGCTCTGATATTTGGAAAGTTGCTTATGGCGTTGGCTCTCAGCTTGGCATGTTAAAATTTAGCCGTACACAAGAAAGTGAAGCCGATAAATTGGGCTTAGTTTTTATGATTATGGCAGGTTATAATCCCGATAAGGCAGTCGACTTTTGGCAACGGATGTCCGAAAATGCTAAGGGAAATAAACCCCCTGAATTTATGAGCACCCACCCCGCTGATAAAACCCGCATCGACGATTTAAAAGCATGGATGCCTCAGGCTAAGGTTATAGCACAGAAATATGCCAACTCAAAATAGAAATCACTCAATTTTAATTTCTTGCTAAATTGTGTTAAAAAAGTGTACTTTTAAAATCTGTTAAACAAGTTAAAATTACATATATGTTACAAAGAGGCGATAAAAAACTCTATCGTTCGTGGGCGTTTTACGATTGGGCTAATTCGGTTTATTCTTTAGTGATTAGTTCGGCTATCTTCCCCATTTATTATGAGAGCATGACGACTTCCGAAACTACTGATCAAGTTTATTTTTTGGGGACGAATTTTAACAATACAACTCTTTATACCTACGCTTTATCGGTCTCGTTTTTAATTGTGGCTTTTTTATCACCCGTATTATCTGGTATTGCCGATTATACTGGGCGTAAAAAAACCTTTATGCAATTTTTCTGCTACTTAGGCTCATTCTCTTCGATGGGCTTATTTTTTTTTACAGGAATTGAAAATCTTGGTTTAGGGATTTTATTTAGCATTTTAGCCAGCATCGGGTTTTGGGGAAGTTTGGTGTTTTATAATGCTTATTTACCCGAGGTTGCTTTTCCGGAACAGCAAGATAAAGTGAGCGCACTTGGATATACTTATGGTTATATTGGTTCTGTTATTTTATTGGTTTTCAATCTAATGATGCTGAATAATCCACAATGGTTTGGCATTACAGATCCAACCCTACCAGCGCGAATTTCGTTTGCCAGTGTTGGAATTTGGTGGATGGCTTTTGCACAAATTACCTTCGCCCGTTTGCCTAGTAATGTATTCCATAAAAAACCCGAAAAAGACTTTATTACCAAAGGTTATAAAGAACTCCGTAAAGTAATGCGGCAACTAAAGACGTTGCCAACGCTTAAAACCTATTTAATTGCTTTCTTTTTATATAGTGTGGGTGTACAAACCATTGTGTTATTGGCTGGTATTTTTGGTAGTAAAGAACTGGGTTTGGCAACACCTAAGTTAATCATGACTATTTTGTTAGTGCAATTAGTTGGAATTGTAGGAGCGATGTTGTTCTCTGGAATATCAAAAAAATTCGGAAACTTGATGGCACTTAAAATCACAATTTTTATATGGATACTAGTAACTTTTGCTGCATTTTTATTGCAAAAAGATGATCCTAATATCGATTTGAAATTTTACACTTTAGGTGGATTAATTGGAATGGTAATGGGCGCCATTCAATCATTATCGCGTTCAACTTATTCTAAATTATTGCCCGAAGACACACAAGATCACGCTACTTTTTTTAGCTTTTACGATGTGACCGAAAAATTTGCCATCGTTTTTGGTACGTGGATTTATGGCGCCATTCTAGCAGTTACAGGTTCTATGCGAAACTCCGTTTTGACTTTGGGAATATTTTTTATTGTCGGTTTAGTAGTATTAAGTACCCTGAAAAAGACAAAATATGTGAGATAAATAGGGCACTTTATTAGTAAGCCTTTTTAATTTTTACTAATTTTATGGCACTTTATTTCAGTAAAAATGAACCAACTAAAACCTTTTGATTTTGCCATCGTCGGCGGTGGAATTGTAGGACTTGCAACGGCCTACAAATTGCAATTAAAATATCCAGAAAAATCGGTTGTGATTTTTGAAAAAGAATCGGATATCGGCAAACACCAAACCGGTAGAAATTCTGGCGTGATTCATTCCGGAATTTACTATAAACCTGGTTCTTACAAGGCTATTAATTGTAAAAATGGACGAGAGCAACTCGTAAAATTTGCCAAAAAATACAACATTCCTTATGATGCTTGTGGTAAAATTATCGTTGCGACTTCTAATGAAGAAATTCCTGTTTTAGAAAGTATTTATCAAAAGGGTTTAGAAAATAAAACACCCGGAATTTGTTATTTATCCGCTGAGGAAATCAGAGAAAAGGAACCTTTTATAGAAGGTGTAAAAGCTATTTTTGTGCCGAGTGCCGGCATTATTGATTATGTGGCTGTGGGTCAAAAATTTGTTGAATTAATGGGTCAAATCAATCCCGATAGCCAACTTATAACAACTTGTAAAGTTGATAAAGTAACGCCCATAAATGGATTTAAATCTGTGTCAACTTCGCAAGGCGATTTTAAAGCCAAACAAATTATTTTTTGTACCGGATTGCAATCAGACCGTATGGCAAAATCTGATAAGGTAAAAATTGACATGCAAATTGTGGGTTTTAGAGGCGATTATTACGAGTTAACACCACAAGCGCAACACAAAATTAACAACTTGGTTTATCCGGTTCCCGATATTAATTTTCCATTTTTGGGCGTCCATTTTACACGGATGATTAAGGGGGGCATTGAATGTGGACCAAATGCAGTTTTTACCTTTAAACGCGAGGGCTACAAGCGCACCAGCTTTAATTTTTATGATTCTTGGCAAGCTTTAACCTACAAAGGAACTTGGAAATTATTTGCCAAACATTGGCGCAAAGGGATTGATGAATACAAACGCGCCTTTTCTAAACATTTATTTGTAAAAGCACTTCAAAAATTAATGCCACAACTTGAGATGGATGATGTGATTGCTTGCCGTGCCGGCGTTCGCGCCCAAGCTTTAGCGCCCGATGGCAGTTTGATAGACGATTTTAAAATAGAAAAACACGAGGGCAATATTCACGTTTTAAATGCGCCATCGCCAGCGGCTACATCTTGTTTGGCTATCGCCGATGAGATTATCCAGCATTTAGACCAATTGTTTTAAAAAAAAAGGAATTGATTTATATTATTGACTATCTTTGGGTTATAAAACTTTAAAAATAAATTAACAACAACC
>JAVHOP010000050.1:0-3349 GCA_036170135.1 Flavobacteriaceae bacterium
GAAATAAATTTCTTAAATTTTCAAAAAAAAATTTGCACAGTAAAATAATGTTAATACATTTGCCCCATTAAAACATAAAAATGATTTTAAACAATTCAAAAATGTGTGTGATGATGTGTAAATTTTACGCAGAGGACACGATTGTTTAAATTTTAAAAATATAAATCAATTAAAAGCCTCTGAATTTTCAGAGGCTTTTTTTTTAATTAAAATTAATATATGAATCTAAATCTAAACTTCCAAAATAATATGCTTACAGCCTGTTATATGTGTATGCCCATGATGTGCAGCATGAAACGGTATTGCCTAGAATGAACTTAAAAATAAAATCGTAAAGATTTAAGTCCCTTTGGCAATACCTAAACCAAAGGGACTTTTTTATTATAAAAAAATTAAAAATTCATAACAATTAAAAAAATTAGAAAAAATGAGTACACAAAAATTTTCAACACAAGCTTTACACGCAGGCCATGACGTTACTAAAACAGCAGGAACCCGAGCCGTGCCAATTTACCAAACCACTTCGTATGTTTTTAACAATTCTCAACATGCCGCCAATTTGTTCAGTTTGGCCGAAGCCGGATTTATTTATACCCGCCTAAACAATCCTACAAACGATATTCTAGAACAACGTCTTGCGGCGCTTGAAGGCGGAATTGGAGCTGTAGTTACGGCATCTGGCACGGCAGCCATTGCCACAACGTTGTTGGTTTTGCTAAAATCTGGCGACCATATTGTGGCATCAAATAGTTTGTACGGCGGCACCTATAATTTATTGAGTGTTACCTTACCGCGATTGGGAATTACCACCACATTTGTAGATCCGACGAATCCTGAGAATTTTAAAAATGCTGTTAAAAAAAATACACGCGCGTTCTTTGCAGAATCATTGGGTAATCCAAAATTAGATATTTTAGATTTAAAGGAAATCTCGGCTAAAGCCAAAGCAGCTAAAGTCCCTTTTATTGTCGATAATACCGTAGCAACACCTTATTTGTTAAACCCAATTTCACATGGTGCCAATATTGTTATTCACAGCTTAACCAAATACATATCAGGCAATGGCACCTCGCTGGGTGGCGTTATCATTGATGCCGGAAATTTTGATTGGAGCAATGGAAATTTTCCCGAATTTACCGAACCGTCGGCAGGTTACCACGGATTGGTATATCACGAAGCGCTCGGAAATGCTGCTTTCATCGCAAAAGTCCGTGTAGAAGGCTTACGTGATTACGGCTCGGCTTTGAGTCCGTTTAACGCTTTTCAAATTATTCAAGGTTTAGAAACCTTGCCTATCCGCATCTTAAAACATAGCGAAAATGCTTTGGCTTTAGCCCTATGGCTAGAAGATCAGGATGCTGTTGCATGGGTAAATTACCCGGGATTAAAATCGAGTAGGTATCATAGCTTAGTTGCCAAATACTTACCCAAAGGTCAAAGTGGTGTGGTTACATTTGGATTAAAAGGAGGTTTCGAAGCTGCTAAAATAGTGGCAGATGAAACCAAAATATTCTCGCTATTGGCTAATATTGGCGATACCAAATCACTAATTATTCATCCAGCAAGTACCACACACCAACAATTATCTGACGAAGAACAATTGGCAACCGGTGTTTCAAAAGATTTAATCCGACTTTCGGTTGGTATAGAAGATATCGAAGATTTGAAAGTTGATTTAAAAGCGGCATTTTTAAACATTAAAAACCTTAAAACAATTTAAGATGAGTTTAGTAACGATAAAAGTTTCTGGAAATTCAAACCCTAACGAGCAATTTGTTGTAAAAGCTGGGAATTTTAATATCGCCATTGGCGAAAACCCAAATAATTCTGAATTAAACGCGCCCTGTCCGGTAGAATATATTTTAGCGGGCTTTGCAGGCTGCCTAAATATTGTTGGAGGCATTGTGGCCAAAGAGCTAAATATTAAAATAAAATCATTGCAAATTGAAATTTCGGGCACTTTAGAGGTGGATAAATATCTAGGCGCAACTACTGACGAACGCGCAGGTTTTCAAGCTATTGAAGTCCGTGTAAAACCAACTTCAGATGAGCCTAAAGATATCCTTCAAAAGTGGATAGATATTGTTAAAAGTCGTTGCCCGGTACAAGATAATTTGTTTAATCATACGCCAATCTCGTTGAATTTGGTGCGTGAATTAGAAGAAGCAACTTTAGCTTAATGACAATAAAAAGCTTCTGTTTTTTGATAAGATTTAATTGCGGATGAACAGAAGCTTTTTTTAAAAATTAGATTGCAACAGATAATAGCTCATCGATGAATTTATTAAAATATATAGTAGTTAAAGATTTTATTTCAGAACAGGGAAGAAGCTTTGAGACCATAAAACTTTCGTATCAGTTATTTGGCAACCCGCTGTTTTCAGCACCCGTAGTTTTGGTAAATCACGCCTTAACCGGAAACTCTGATGTGGCAGGTGAGCATGGCTGGTGGAATTCGATTGTGGGCGATTATAAATTAATCGATACAACAAAATACACGGTTATTGCTTTTAACATTCCAGGAAATGGCTATAAAACCAACGAAATTCTGTTTGAGTACAATGAATTTTCGGCACACGATATTGCAAAACTTTTTGGACTAGGGCTACTAAAATTAAAAATAACTAAATTATATGCGGCAATTGGCAACTCATTAGGAGGCTGCCTTGCTTGGGAATTGGCGATTTTATATCCAGATTTGGTTGAGAATTTAATTCCGATTGCCTCCGATTGGAAAGCCTCCGATTGGATTTTAGGACATAATCAGGTGCAAATGCGAATTTTAGAAAACTCTAAAAATCCGATTCAAGATGCTCGGATGATGGCGATGCTTTTTTACAGAAGTCCGGCTTCTTTTAAGTTGCGGTTTGACAGAAGCATCAATAAAAATCTCGGCATTTACAATATAGAAAGCTGGCTGTTACATCACGGCCAGAAACTTGAAAGCCGGTTTACGCTCCATGCTTATAAAGTGATGACACATTTGTTGAGCACAGTTGATATTTCTAAAAAATTTAATAGTATTGAGGAGGCGCTCGTTCAACTCAAGGCTAAAGTTACGATGATTGGCATCGATTCCGATTTGTTTTTTGTTGCCGAAGAAAATAAAGAAACCGCCAAACTACTGCTCAAAAATAATAAGCAAGTAAGCTATTATGAAATTAAATCCATTCACGGTCACGATGCCTTTTTAATAGAGTTCGAACAATTGGTTGAAGCCTTGAAGGATATATTTTAATGCCTAATATTTTAAGGATTGAACCTTAAATTAAATAAAAATAGTGTTTTTGATTATTGATAAAACCCTCACAATATAAAACTATTGGAGGGTTTTAATTTTATTTTAAAA
>JAVHOP010000051.1:0-3308 GCA_036170135.1 Flavobacteriaceae bacterium
CGTTAGCGTTCATAGTAAAAGGACACCATAACATTTAGAAATATTAAAAAAAATTTGACAGTATAATTTATGGCAAACTATTTAATCATTGGTGCGTCGACAGGAATTGGAAAAAAACTTGCCTACAAATTATCCGAATCTGGTCATCAGGTATTTGGTACCTATTTTAAAAATGAAATACAATCGGATAACAATCTGATTCAATTTCATCAGTTCAATGTTTTGGACGAAATTTTTTCAATTGATTTTTTACCAGAAACATTGGATGGTTTGGTATATTGTCCGGGCAGTATTAATCTTCGGCCATTTGAAAGAATAAAGCCTGTTGATTTTATAAATGATTACAACTTGCAGGTTGTTGGGGCCATAAAAACCATTCAGGCAGTAGCATCAAAATTAAAGAATAGCGATAATGCGGCCATTATATTATTCTCTACAGTTGCTGTTCAAACAGGTTTGCCATTTCATTCGCAAGTGTCTGCATCAAAGGGAGCTATTGAAGGTTTAACAAAAGCTTTGGCTGCTGAATATGCACCAAAAATGAGAGTCAATTGTGTTGCCCCCTCACTAACCGATACTCCGCTTGCAGCGTCATTATTAAATAGTGATCAGAAGCGAGAAGTAAACGCGCAGCGGCATCCATTAAAAAGAATCGGAACTGCTGATGACATAGCTAACATGGTTGAATTTTTACTTTCGCCAAAAGCAAGTTGGATTACCGGGCAAATTATACATGTGGATGGTGGAATTTCAACACTAAAAATTTGAAATATTTAGCATATGAAAATTTTGCTCACCGGTGTAACCGGATACATTGCTCAAAGATTATTACCCGTTTTATTAGAGAATGGGCACGAGGTTGTTTGTTGTGTAAGAGATAAAAACAGGTTTCAAAATAAAAATTATTCGTCTCAAAATCTTACAGTAATTGAGGCCGACTTTTTGAATGAGGAAAGTTTACTGAATATTCCGAATGATATTGACGTAGCGTATTACCTCATTCATTCCATGTCAACTCAAACTGGCGACTTTGAAAATATGGAAGAAAAATGTGCTGTTAATTTTAAAAACAGGATTGAACAAACCGCTGCAAAACAAGTCATTTATTTGAGTGGCATCAGCAACGCCGCAGAATTATCTAAACATTTATCATCGCGAAAAAATGTTGAAACTGTTTTATCCAGTGGTAATTATGCGCTCACTACTCTAAAGGCTGGAATTATTGTCGGTTCGGGAAGCGCATCTTTTGAGATTATTCGCGATTTGGTGGAGAAATTACCTTTTATGATTACACCGCGTTGGCTTAAAACAAAATGTCAACCCATAGCTATTCGTAACGTGATTGAGTTTTTAGTTGGTGTAATTGGTAAAACCGAAACATATAACAACAGTTATGATATTGGATGCCCTGATATTTTAACTTATAAGGAAATGCTGCTTCGCTTTGCAAACGTACGTGGCTTAAAAAGGCGAATTGTCATTGTACCTGTAATGACTCCAAGAATTTCATCATACTGGTTATATTTTGTTACGTCCACTTCCTATACATTGGCTAAAAATTTAGTGAACAGCATGAAAGTTGAAGTAATTTGTAAACCTAATAATTTATCTGCCACACTTGGTATTAAGCTGATCGATTATCATACATCGATACAACTGGCTTTTGATAAAATAGAGCAAAATCAAGTGCTTTCTAGCTGGAAAGATGCACAAACAAGTGAAATATTTAAAGAGGGTTTATCTAAATTTATTGAAGTTCCTTCTAACGGATGCTATAAAGATATTCGTTCTTTAAAACTTGAAAATAGTTCTATTTCACTTGAAAAATTATGGAAAATTGGTGGAAAATCAGGATGGTATTATGGAACATTTCTCTGGGAGCTTAGAGGTTTTATAGATCAAATTTTTGGTGGTGTAGGTATGCGTAGAGGAAGAAAAAGTGATATAGAATTAAACACGGGCGACACGCTTGATTTTTGGCGTGTAATGATTGCCAATAAAGAAGAAAAACGATTACTCTTGTATGCCGAAATGAAACTTCCTGGTGAAGCTTGGTTAGAATTTAAAATTGATAAAGATGACACCCTTACTCAAACAGCAACCTTTCGACCTATTGGATTATTGGGTAGATTGTATTGGTATTCTGTTTTGCCATTTCATGGATTAATTTTTAAAGGAATGATAAATAAAATCGGAAAGACAAAAATTAATACGTGAAAAAATGATTCTAAAAAGGAAAACATAGTTACAACAGTCGACCAGCAAATTGCGAAATTGATTGCGAAATTGATAAAGAGAGGGCTTTATAAATAATAATGACAATATCGAAAGTGAAATCTCAGACTTTAGACGAACTTTCAAAAATAAAAGGTTTCAGTGGACAGAAAATATCTAAATTTGGAGACGACATTATCGCACTTTTAAACTCTATTTAAGTAACAATTAAAATTACTAAAATGAACAATCAAGATTTCAAAATCAGTTTTAAGACCGTTTGGTTTTTAGTAGTTGGCAATATCTTGCTGACTGTATTAGGTGCATTTGCAAAAATTCAACATTGGGAATATTCTCAAATTCTGCTGACAATTGGTCTGATGCTCTTTTTTTCAACTTGGGTAATTATCCTAAGCGATATGGTTAAAAACAAAATATACAACAAGACATTTTGGATTATGACTATGTTTATTATGCCGTCAATTGCAACAATATTTTATATGATTCAAAGAAACAAGTTGATAAGAATTGGAGAAAAATTAGGGTAAAGAGGAACAACAAACGCATAATAGCACCTACACGCAAGTGGGGGTTCAGTGCTTCAATGTAACTGAAGTGCTAAAAATCCCCACCTGCGTGTAGGTGCAAAACGTCATACTGCCTAAAAAACCTCCTTCCATCGTTAATAAATTAAATATATTTTACCTTATCAATCTATTGATTATTAGTATTTTTATTTTTAATCATCAAATAAGCACTTATGAAGTTTTTACAAGAAAAAGAACGGGGCAATTTGTATTTTGAGCCATTTAGGCGCACTCAAAAAATTCAGCTACAAATTTTTTTTGAAAAGAGAAGTGTGATTACCATTGATTTAATAGCTACTTTAGTGGGATTAAATTTTAGGAAAATAATATTTAGAGGGAGTTTTTAGACGAACTGATGTTAGGCGCAAGCATAAAACAGCAGTCTTTCATCAAATAACATATCCATTAGTGAATATGATAATTAAAAGTTATTACATTTGTTAGAAAACCGAAACCGATTTAAGATATATACAAGAATTATTAGGACATAAAAGTAGTAAGACAACC
>JAVHOP010000052.1:0-3283 GCA_036170135.1 Flavobacteriaceae bacterium
TGATTATTGGTTTACAGCAATCCTAACCGATGGGCATTATCGAAAAGGTCATTTTTCTTTAATTAGAAGGTAAGATTAAAGATTTTTTTTATTTTTAATTGCTATTGCAAGATGGATTAACAAGACTGTTAAAAGACAAGTTTCATCCACAAAAATAAACAGCGTCTGTCTCATTTCAATTCTCTATTTTTACAAAACAAAAAATTGATTGTGAATTGATGTGTTTTAAAAAACATCCAAATTTATTTGTGTTTTTATTCATCATGGCTTTAGCCACTAGAAGTTGGTCTCAAGCCAATATTCCACCGACTATTAATGCCGTTGGAAACCAAATATACTGTCCTTTATCCGAGCTTAATATTGTTACCAGTTTTGATATTATTGACCCCGATAATACTGAAATTGCAGCACTTTACATTCAAATTTCTACAGGATATTCCAAAGGAGAAGACCAACTAATTTTAAGAGGAACTCACCCAAGTATTACCACTTCGTTTAATATCACAGAGGGCAAATTAACTTTAAAAGGAATCGGTTCGGCAAACGTAACTTATGTCAATTTGGTCGCTGCGGTTAAAGATGTCATTTTTAAAAGCAATTCGAATTCAGTTTCAGGTGAAAAGACCTTTTCATTTACAATTGGCGATGCCAATTATTTGCCATCAACAGGTCATTATTATGAATTTGTTTCGGCTTTGGGAATAACTTGGTCTGATGCTAAAATAGCAGCCGAAGGCCGAAATTATTACGGTTTACGCGGTTATTTAGCAACCATTACATCGCCTGAAGAAGCACAACTTTCTGGCGAACAAGCATCTGGTGCAGGATGGATTGGCGGAAGTGATGCCCAAACAGAAGGTGTTTGGAAATGGATGACGGGCCCTGAAACCGGAAAAACTTTTTGGTTTGGAAATTTTACAGGAACTACCATAGGCACTGATATCCCCTTTGCTTTTTGGAATACCGGAGAACCCAACCAATCGGGAAATGAAGATTACGCTCATGTTACCGCTCCAGGCATTGGCATTTTGGGGTCTTGGAACGATTTAAAAATTGATGGCGACCCACCAGGTCCCTATCATCCAAAAGGCTATATTGTTGAATATGGTTGGCCTGGAGATCCGGTAATTGACATATCTGCTAGTACTAAAATTTCGGTAGCTTCTATTAACACCACAACACCAAATTCAAATTGTGGAACTGGCAACGTATTATTATCGGCTACAGCCACCTTAGGTGGAACCGTTTTATGGTTTGACGCCTTAACGGGGGGAACGCAAGTAGGTTCAGGTCCTAGTTTTTTAACACCAATTATTGCCACTACCACAAGCTATTATGTAGCAGCTTCATTTGACGGTAACTGTAATACCGGAATTAGAACTCCTGTAATTGCTACCATTAATACCATTCCGAGCATAACCACAACAACTGGCGCTACCATTTGTGGCGCTGGTTCTGCAACATTACAAGCATTGGCTTCATCCGGTACAGTGAGTTGGTATGATGTTCCAACTGGAGGAACAGCACTAGCTACGGGTACCAGTTTTACCTCACCTATAGTTGCCATAAATACGACTTATTATGTCGATGCTACTGATAAGGATTGCACTACCACTTTGAGAACGCCTATTACGCTAACTGTTCAAAATACACCTGCCCCAACAGGATTAGCTTCACAACATTTTTGCGATATTGAACTTGCCAAAATTTCCGATTTAAATATTACAGGAGCAACTATTTTATGGTATGCCAATGCCACTGGTGGCACACCTTTAAATAATACTACAATTTTATTAAACAACACCACTTATTACGCATCGCAAACCTTAAATAATTGCGAGAGTCCGTCTCGATTTGCGGTTACTGTGACTATTTTTGAAACAGTTATTCCAACTTTATCCTCAAGCATTCCCGTTTTAAAAACTTGCGATAATAACCTTGACGGAGAAGATACTAATGGCTTTACAATTTTCGATTTAACCCTAAATAAATCTATTTTACTAAATGGGAAATCGGATTTAGACTTTACAATTGCTTACTTTACAGATGCTGGATATGCGCCTTCAAGCAAAATATGGGCACCTAACTCATTCACCAATACCCAAGTAAATACCCAAACCATTTACGCTCAAATTTTCAACAACTTAGACCAGACTTGTTTTACCGAAAATTCATTTACTATTGAAGTCAGTAAGTTGCCTATCATTCAGTCATCAATTGTATTTAAAAACTGTGATGAAGACGGTACTCCTGATGGTTTTACCGATTTTAATTTAAACGAAGCCAATGCCATTATCACAAATAACAATAATGATTTGACCGTTACTTATCATCTATCCGTTGCCGATGCCAATGCAGGATTAAATGTTCTAAATCCTTCGCCATTTAACAATGCAACAGCTCAAATCGTTTATGCGCGTGTAGAAAATAGTGATGGCTGTTATCGCATCTCTGCCGTAAATTTAGATGTTTCGGTAACCTCATTTCCCGCTGGTTTTAATTTCGAATTAGAGAATTGCGCCATAGATAATACCAACGATAATTTTTCGACTTTTGACCTTACCGAAGCGACAAATTATTTTCTAACCCAACTGCCACCTCAGCATTTGAGTGTTCATTATTTCAGAACTTTAAGTGATGCCCAACTAGAACAAAACGAAATTTTATCTGTACAAACATATCAAAATGACACTCCCTTTTCGCAAACGCTTTATGTTAGAGTCGAAAATATGGATAATGGCGATTGTTTCGGAATTGGTCCATACTTAACATTAACCGTTAATCCAATTCCAAAATTCGACTTAGAGCCCAATAGTTTTGTATGCCTTAATGATTTTTCAATATCGGTTTCAGCACAAAACCCTGGCGCTACTTATAATTATATTTGGTACGATGAAAATAATGCCATTGTAGGCAATAACATCACTTTACAGCTTTTAAAAGGCGGCGATTTTTCGGTTACAGCTACCAATGCTTTTGGCTGCGCAACAACAAAAAGCATTAACGTAAAAGAATCGATTACAGCAACTATTGAAACCATTGATATTGTTGACGATTCTGACAATAATATCATTACAGTTCATATTTCTGGCAACGGACTTTATGAAATTGCCTTAGATAATATTAATAACTCGGTGCCTTTTTCGGGCAATACTTTTGTGTTTTCTAATGTAAAAGCAGGGCTTCACACGGTTTATATTCGTGATAAAAATGGGTGCGGAACCACCTCACAACAAATTGCGGTAATTGAATTTCCGAAATTCTTGACCCCAAATGGCGACGG
>JAVHOP010000053.1:0-43331 GCA_036170135.1 Flavobacteriaceae bacterium
AAAAACCAAATGTGCTAAAATGTGCGGCAGATTTTCGGCTTGTGGGTAACTTGTTATATCCAAACAAATATAACTTTTTATCGGTTAATATTTTGGGATAACAAAAGTTTCTTATCTTGTTTATCATTTTCTATAATATCTTTTAATGCTAAATCTGACGGACTTTTAATTTTTATAACAACACTGTTCTTTAAAACGTGTTTTACCTCGCGATGCTTGCCATCGCTAAAAGGCACAAACCAGTATTTTAAAGATTGACTCCACTTCATGCCGGTAATACTTTTAGCCTTTTAGATGGTTGGCGTGTGACATTTAAAAGCGATAAGCAGCACTACCATTTATGATGTATGGCTTTTTTTGTGTTACCACGATTTTATCGGAATTGGTTGTCAAAACAATTACAATTTACATAGGACACCTAAACTTAGTAAAAATTTGATACAAAAGCAAGTAGGTTATTGTCACTCCGACAGAGCGCGGCACGAGCGACGCGGAATCTCAAGCAGTGAATTATTTCAGCTTTCAATAACCAGAGATTCTTCACTACGTTCAGAATGACAAACCCCAAATAACAAACCATAAACCCAAAACTAAAAACTCAAAAAAGATTATCTGTAAATCAAATATTTTGCCCTGATAATTTTAAAAGTATCCAAATCGGCTTGCCAAGATTTTCTTATGGTGTTTGCCGGTAAACCTTGTTCAATTTGTTGTTGTAGCCTTTTTGTTCCGGCTAAACTGGTAAAATAATTGTTAAAGAAGTGTGCCTTATCTGCAGTTTCTTGATAAGCTTTTATAAGCCATTCTAAACGGAGTCGGTTTAATTTATCACTGAATCTCAAATCTAAACCATAGCATAAACTATTTTGGTGAACCGGATTTTTTGAACCAGCATTGGGTTGTGGTGTAAAGCTAAAAGGATAGTCATTTTTCGGCAGAAATGGCGCGCCAAAAATTTGAAATTGAAAATCCGTTCCGCGACCGCAACTAACCGTAGTTCCTTCAAAAAATCCCAAACTGGGATACAAATTAATGGCGACATCATTTGGCAAATTCGGCGATGGTTTGATAGGTAAATGATAAGCAGATTGATGGGTATAATTTTTGAGTTTAATCACTTGCAATTGGCAAACCAATCCGTTTTTAAGCCATTTTTCGCCGTTAATCATTTGAGCATATTCCCCAATGGTCATCCCATAAACCAGTGGCACTGGGTGCAAGCCGACAAAACTTTTAAAATCTGATTCTAAAACTGGACCATCTACATAATGACCATTCGGGTTTGGTCGGTCTAAAACAATCAAAAGTTTATCCGCCTCAGCGCAAGCTTCCATGACATAATGTAAAGTCGAGATGTAAGTGTAAAACCGCACGCCAACATCTTGTATGTCAAAAATTACGACATCTACATCATTTAATTGTTCGAGTGTTGGCTTTTTGTTTGCACCGTAAAGTGAAATAATTGGCAAATTGGTTTTAGCATCAGTCGTATTTAAAATGAGCGCACCGGCATCGGCTTGACCGCGAAATCCGTGCTCGGGGGCAAAAACCTTAGTAATTTTAATGTGTAAACTCAAAAGTGAATCGACCAAATGGGTGTAGTTTTTATCCGAATTTTTAAAAATAACGCTGGTTTGATTGGCAACAATGGCAACCGATTTGTTTTTTAAAAGTGGCAAATAAGCATCGATAACATTAGCGCCAACAATAACCGATTTGTTTGAATCATTGTTTTGAGCCTGTATTTTCTGACAATAAATGATTGATAAAATCGGGAAAATAACCAAAAAGAAATATGTATTTTTGAACATTAAACAAAAGTTAAATTGAACTTCGAATATTTTATAGCCAAGCGTTTTATTTTTTCTAAACAACGTAAAAGTAGTGTTTCATCGCCAATAATAAAAATTGCGATTACCGCCATTGCTTTGGGGATGATTGTGATGCTGGTTTCGGTTGCCACCGGAGTTGGATTGAAACATAAAATACGCGAAAAAATTGCGGCTTTTCAAGGGCATTTGCAAATCACTAATTACGATAATAACAATTCGGCGATTACACTAAATGCAATTTCGGTAGAACAAGATTTTTATCCCAAATTTAAAGAGGTTTCGGGTGTTAAAAATGTACACATTTTTGCTACAAAAGCGGGGATTATCAGAACCGAAAATGCTTTTGAAGGGGTTATTTTTAAAGGGATTTCTAACGATTACGACTGGAGTTATTTTAAACAATATATCACCGCAGGAAAACAACTAAATTTTACCGATGCAGTTTCTAATGAGGTGCTACTGTCTCAAACTATCGCCGATAGGATGAATTTAAAAATAGGCGATAAATTCAATATATATTTTATAAAAGATGACCCGAACAATGCGCCAAATTTAAGAGTGTTGCAAATTGTGGGTATTTACAATACAGCTTTTAATGAATTTGACGAAAATTATGTTATTGGTGATATCAAACATCTGCAAAAAATAAATAAATGGAGCGCAAAAGAAGTAGGCGGATTTGAAATTTTACTCGATAATTTTGACGATTTAAAAGAGAAAAGTGATGCCATTTACGCCAATTCGGCTCCGATGTTAAACGTGCAAAGTATTACCGATAAATACCCGTCGTTATTTGAATGGCTAAGCTTATTTGATGTCAATATCAGGGTGATTATCATCATTATGATTCTCATTTCTGGCATCAATATGATAACTGCTTTACTGGTTTTAATTTTGGAAAGCACTCAACTTGTCGGCATTTTAAAAGCATTAGGAAATCCGAATTGGAGTATCCGAAAAATATTTTTATACCAAGCTGCATATCTAATTATTAAGGGCTTATTTTGGGGGAATTTAATAGGATTATCGCTGTTATTTTTACAAGATAAATTCAAATTTATCACCTTAAATCCTGAAACCTATTATGTAAATGCCGCACCAGTTTACATTAATTTTTACCAAATATTGCTATTAAACCTCGGCACCTTACTGCTATGTTTGCTGATGTTGATTATTCCTTCAATAATCATTACCAAAATTAGTCCTGTTAAAGCTATAAAATTTGATTAAATTTGCATTTTAAAAATTGATAAAAATACAGTCATGAATTACGATATTATTATTTTAGGAAGTGGCCCAGGTGGCTATGTTACTGCTATTAGAGCTTCACAATTAGGGTTTAAAGTAGCAGTTGTTGAAAGAGAAAATCTCGGTGGTATTTGTTTAAATTGGGGATGTATCCCTACAAAAGCCCTTTTAAAAAGCGCACAAGTTTATGAGTATTTAAAACATGTAGATTCTTATGGGTTGAAAGCTGAAGCTATTGATAAAGATTTTAGCGCCGTGATAAAACGCAGTAGGAATGTTGCAGATGGAATGAGTAAGGGCGTTCAATTCTTGATGAAAAAAAACAAAATTGACGTGATTAATGGTTCTGGTAAAATAAAACCAAGTCAAAAAATTGAGGTTACTGATAGTGATGGAAAAGTTACAGAATACACAGCTAAACATATTATTATTGCAACGGGTGCACGATCTAAAGAATTGCCAAATTTACCACAAGACGGAAAAAAAGTTATTGGGTACCGCCAAGCGATGACGCTTTTAGAACAGCCAAAAAAGATGATTGTAGTTGGCTCAGGAGCCATTGGTGTTGAGTTCGCCTATTTTTATCACGCTATGGGAACCGAAGTTGCTGTAATAGAATTTTTGCCACGTATGGTTCCTATTGAAGATGAAGATGTGTCAAAACAGTTAGAACGTTCGTTTAAAAAATCGGGCATAAAAGTGATGTTAAACGCTTCGGTTGAGTCGGTTGATACAACAGGCAAAGGTGTTATTGCCACAGTAAAAACAGCGAAAGGCAGCGAAACTATTGAAGCTGATATCGTTTTATCAGCAGTTGGCATCAAATCAAATATCGAAAATATTGGACTAGAGGATGTGGGTATTGCCACTGACCGAGATAAAATTTTGGTAAATAGTTTTTACCAAACCAATATACCAGGTTATTATGCTATTGGCGATGTGGTTCCGGGTCCAGCTTTGGCACATGTGGCTTCGGCTGAAGGAATTACTTGCGTAGAAGCAATTGCAGGATTGAACCCTCAACCTGTTGATTATGGCAATATTCCCGGATGTACTTATGCTACACCCGAAATTGCAAGTGTAGGATTAACTGAAGCGCAAGCTAAAGCCAAAGGTTACGACTTAAAAATTGGAAAATTCCCATTTTCGGCTTCGGGAAAAGCGCAAGCTTCGGGCACACCAGATGGATTTGTAAAAGTAATTTTTGATGCCAAATATGGCGAATGGTTGGGTTGTCACATGATTGGCTCAGGCGTAACCGATATGATTGCCGAAGCTGTTGTAGCAAGAAAATTAGAAACTACTGGTCAAGAAATATTAAAATCAATTCACCCACATCCAACGATGAGTGAAGCTGTAATGGAAGCTGTTGCCGATGCTTATGGCGAGGTAATTCATTTGTAAAACACCTTAGAGCCCTAACAGGTTTTTAAAAACCTGTTAGGGCTTAATAATTCTTCCAATATTGGGTTAGTTACTTTTTAATCACGCTCAAAGTGGCGTATTGCCCTGTTTCAATATTCCATTTTTGGATTGAAATTAGGATACCTTTATCGTCAAAAACGCTTAATTCGGCAGTATTTGGTCCAGAAAATCCTGAGCTTAAAGCTTTGATATCAATTTTGTTATAGCCATTTATCAAATCAATTTTAATGCTATAAGCCACATCATCTAAACGGATGTCGGAATTGATAATTTTTTCGTTGAGATATACTTTTATGCGGTCGCCATCTACCAATTGAAAATCGCGGAATTCGATAGTTACAAATTTTGAATGGCTATAAATGGTACCCAAACTAAAATCAGTTTCATTTTTCTGATTGGTGGTTTCTTTTCCGTTAAAATATTTTCGTTCAATAACATCATCATCAACAGTTTTGATATCGGATATGCTGAAGTTATTTTTTGGTTTCTGATTAAAGAAATCGTATAAATTTTTATCGTTTGGTATAAATTGAGCTTTGTTGTCTATGGGCGCGGTAATAGGAGGAAGTTTAGCAACCTTATCGGATAAGGAAAAACGAAACGATTTAAGATTATTTTTGTAATCGGATAAGAATGAAGTAGATTTTGTTTTTGTAGTATCAACATTTTTTTGAGCAATAATCGGACTCATCCAACTCATTGAAAAAAGCTGCAGACAAATCAAAACCAAAAAGCACTTTCTGTTCATTAAAATTTTTTAGCAAAACTAAAGCAAAATCTTGTTAAAGGATTTATAATTTTTAAAATATAGAAAAAATCAATATCTGTATAAAATTTGCATATAAAGATTAGCCGATGTTACCAAATAGCTTGTTACATTTGCAACTATAACTTAAAAATATAATAAAATGGCTGTACTCGTAGGTAGAAAAGCTCCCCAATTTTCGGCAAAAGCCGTAATTAATGGTGGCGAATTTGTAGAAAATTTTTCATTAGACCAATATTTAGGAAAGAAATACGTGGTATTATTCTTTTATCCTAAAGATTTCACATTTGTTTGTCCCACCGAATTGCATGCATTTCAAGCTAGTTTAGCAAGTTTTTTAGAACGCAATGTGGCTGTTGTAGCGGTCTCTACTGATACAGAACAATCGCATTGGGGCTGGTTACAAGTACCTAAATCGCAAGGAGGAATCAAAGGTGTTACTTATCCAATAGTTGCCGATACCAATAAAACCATTTCTAAAAACTTCGATGTTTTAACGGGTGATTATTATTATGATGAAGATGAACAATTCTGTGCCGATAATGAGCTTATCGCCTATCGCGGATTGTTTTTAATAGATAAAGAAGGTGTGGTTCGTCATCAATTGGTAAACGATTTACCGCTTGGAAGAAACGTTGAAGAAGCATTGAGAATGGTTGATGCCTTACAATTTAATGAAGAACACGGCGAAGCATGCCCAGCTAACTGGAATGCCGATAAAAAAGGTTTAAAAGCAACCCACGATGGTGTTGCAGCATATCTTTCAAAAAACTAATACTAAAAAAATCAAAAATTTTGAAATTAAAACCCTTTAAGCAAAAGCTTATTGGGTTTTTGTTTTTTTGTTATTCATAAGAAACTTATATTTGTAAACAATCTAAAAAATATTAAAAATGGCAACAATCACATTAAAAGGAAATACCATACACACTCTTGGCAATTTGCCAAAAGTAGGATCAATAGCTCCAAATTTTACATTAACAGCAGGCAATTTATCAAAAGTATCTTTAACCGATTATAAAGGTTTTAAAGTTATATTAAATATATTTCCAAGTATAGATACTGGCACTTGTGCAGCATCTGTACGTCAATTTAATAAGGAAGCTTCATCATTAAACAATGTAAAAGTATTGTGCATTTCAAGAGATTTGCCTTTTGCTCAAGCGCGCTTTTGTGGTGCCGAAGGTTTGACCAACGTAATAACCTTATCAGATTTTGCCACGGGCGATTTTGGTAAAAATTATGGATTAGAAATTACCGATGGTCCTTTAGCTCACTTGCATTCTAGAGTAGTTATTGTTTTAGATGAAAATGGAAAAGTTTCTTATACCCAACAAGTTCCCGAAATTGTTGACGAACCTAATTATGCCGAAACTTTAAAAGCCATTTAAAGATGAAGCCTGAAGATGGTTTCATTCTTGGCAGGTTAAAAAGCAGCATTTATGCAGCTAAAGGTTTGTGGATTTTAATACTAACAGAGCATAGTTTTATGTTTCATGGAGGCATTTCTGTTCTGTTAATTGTATTAGGTTATTGCAATAATCTCAGCAAAACAGAATGGGGTTTGCAAATTTTGGCTGTTGGCTTGATTATGGTTGCAGAAGGACTTAATACGGCAATCGAAAAATTAGCCGATCACGTTGAACCCGGCCTACATAAAACAATTGCCGATATTAAAGATGTTGGGGCAGGTGCTGTTTTGATTGCGTTTTTTGTTGAAATAGCCATAGCTGGGTTTATTTACGTGCCAAGATTTTTGTAATGAGCGTTAATATTGATAAGATTCAGTAATTTATAGTATTTTTGAAAGCTAATAATTCTTTGTATGGCTAAACAAGTCAAACCAAATTCAGATAAAACTCAAAGCTCAAATAGTCAAGGCTTTAAAACTTTTTTTAGAAGCAGACAAACCCATATTATTTTTGGATCATTTTTGTTAATTATCTCAGTTTTCTTAGGTCTTGCCATCATTTCTTATTTTTCAAATTGGAAGTATGACCAAAGTACCATAGATGAGTTTTTAAATAAATCGGTTGTGGCTCAAAACCTATTAGGCAAAATAGGAGCAATAGTCGCGCATTTATTAGTCTATAAAGGATTTGGCATATCGAGTATTTATCTTCCCATTTTATTATTTTTATTAGGATTTTGTTTTTTGTTTAATATTAAATTAAAGCATTTAAGTAAACCTTGGTTTTGGGGCTTATTGGCGATGGTTTGGTTTTCAATATTTTTTGGTTTTGCATTCCCACAATCTGATATTCTTGGTGGTGTTGTTGGATTTGAAATGTCAACACTGCTAAAAACCTATTTGGGTGGTATGGGATTGGTTTTGGCTTTAGGATTTTGTGCGTTAATTTATTTAGTAATTCGTTTTAATTTAACACCTGAACTTATTTTAAATTTATTTAAGTCGGATAGAAAAGAACCCATCGTTTTAGAGCAAGAACCCATTGTTTTTAAGGAAGAATCACCAAATATCATTGATTTAAATAATCCTATAGAGCCCCAATTTACTGAAGAAGTTGAAGATGAAGTCGATTTAGAAGATAATATCTATAATAAAATGGCGCTAGATAAAGCTTTGACAAAAGATTTTGATGTCAAAATTGAAATCGAAAAACCCTTAGAAGAAGATACTATCAGCGAAAATTTATCAGATAAAATTTTAAAAGACTTCGGAGAATTTGATCCAAAATTAGAATTGTCTAATTATAAGTTTCCGAGTTTAGATTTATTGCAAGAATATAAAAACGAAAATATTACTATCAATCAAGAAGAACTTGAAGTCAATAAAAACAAGATTGTAGAAACCCTCAACAATTATAAAATTGGCATTGCCAGTATAAAAGCCACCATAGGCCCAACTGTTACACTTTACGAAATAGTCCCTGATGCCGGAGTGAGAATTTCGAAAATTAAAAACCTTGAAGATGATATTGCGTTATCGTTAATGGCATTGGGAATCCGTATCATTGCGCCAATTCCCGGCAAGGGAACTATTGGTATTGAAGTGCCAAATATAAATCCGACAGTTGTTTCGATGAAATCGGTTTTATCTTCACAAAAATTCCAAAATGCACAAATGGAATTGCCGATAGCTTTTGGTAAAACTATTTCAAATGAAACCTTTGTTTGTGATTTAGTAAAAATGCCTCATCTTTTGATGGCAGGTGCTACCGGGCAAGGAAAATCAGTTGGGCTAAATGCTGTTTTAACATCGTTATTGTACAAAAAACACCCTGCTGAAGTCAAATTTGTACTGGTCGATCCTAAAAAGGTAGAACTCACGCTATTTAATAAAATTGAACGCCATTATTTGGCAAAATTACCCGATTCTGAAGAAGCTATTATCACAGATACAACTAAGGTTATCAATACTTTAAACTCTTTGTGTATTGAAATGGATATGCGTTATGATTTGCTTAAAGAGGCTTCAGTTAGAAACATTAAAGAGTACAATCAAAAATTTAAAGACCGCAGATTAAATCCAGAAAACGGACACCGATTTTTGCCTTATATTATTTTGGTTATCGATGAGTTTGCCGATTTAATTATGACTGCGGGTAAAGAAATTGAAACACCTATTGCGCGTTTGGCACAATTGGCAAGAGCTATTGGCATCCATTTAATTGTAGCCACACAACGCCCTTCTGTAAACGTTATTACCGGAATTATAAAAGCAAATTTCCCAGCTAGAATTGCCTTTAGAGTGACTTCAAAAATAGATTCAAGAACCATTTTAGACGCTCAAGGTGCTGACCAGCTAATAGGAAAAGGAGATATGCTTATCACCGTTGGCAGCGACTTAATTCGTTTGCAATGTGCCTTTGTAGATACACCAGAAGTTGATAAAATAACTGAATTTATCGGCTCACAAAGAGCTTATCCAGAAGCTTATTTGTTGCCTGAATATGTCGGCGAAGAAAGTGGAATGGCACTAGACATTGATATTAATGACCGCGACCCTTTATTTAGAGATGCTGCGTTAATGATAATAAATGCGCAACAAGGCTCGGCCTCTTTATTGCAACGAAAGTTAAAGTTGGGATATAATAGAGCAGGACGCATCATAGACCAGTTAGAAGCAGCTGGAGTTGTAGGCCATTTTGAAGGCAGTAAAGCACGCCAAGTTCTAGTAATGGACGAACGAGGTTTAGATGAAATTTTAAAAAACGAAAAAATTTAAATAATATGAAATTAAAGGTCTTTTTAATAAGTATAATTTGTTTTATCAATTTAAGTTCTGCTCAGCAAACAAATAAGGCAAAAAAATTGTTAGATGATATCAATGAATTGATGAACAGTTATCAAAATATGCATATCACTTTTAAGTATAACTTAGATAATAAAGCAGAAAAAATTCATCAAACTACAAAAGGCACCATTACCATTATGGGCGAATTGTACAATGTAAATTATTTAGGAGGTACTAGAATTTATGACGGCTCTAAATATTATACCATTATTCCTGATGATGAAGAAATAAATATTTCTACAGACGAAAGCGATGAAGAATCTTTAATAAAACCGTCAAAATTTTTTAGTTTTTATAAGACAGGGTTTAACTTAGCTTGGGGAACAAATTCAAAAGTAAAAGGAAGAGAAATTCAAAATATTATTTTAACACCAAAAAATACTAAATCTGAGATTGTTTCAATTGTTTTGGCTATTGATACTAAAGATAAAGAAATTTACAGTATGATTGAAAATGGAAAAAATGGGACCATCACTACATTGTCAATCAATAAATTTAGAAAGAATATTCCAAAAGTATCAAAAGAGGATTTTAAAGTTAATTTAGCGAGTTATAAAAAACAAGGTTACACCATAAATGAGGCTCAATAAAAAATTTTGAAAATAATTGACAAATACATTATAACCAGCTTTCTAAAACCTTTTTTAACAACATTTTTAGTTATTTTGTTTGTTTTGGTAATGCAAACACTATGGCTAAGATTTGATCAAATTGCGGGAAAAGGAATAGATATTGTCATTATTTTTAAATTTCTGAGTTACTTATCCTTAATGATGGTGCCTCAAGCTTTCCCAATAGCCATCCTACTTTCATCAATTATGGCAATTGGGCAATTAGCCGAATCTTATGAATTAGCCGCGTTAAAATCAGCAGGAATTCCTTTAAATCGAATTATTAGACCACTTATTTTTGTGGCAATAATCTTTAGTGGAATTAATTTTTTATTTTTAAATAATATCTTTCCAAAAGCTGCTTTTAAATCGAAAAATCTTTTGGTAAATATGCAAAAAAAGAAGCCGTCTTTAACGTTGATTGAAGGCCGTTTCAATTCAGATATTCCAGGCTATCTGATTCGCTTTGACGAAAAATATGGCAAAGAAAAAAATCTGCTCAAAAATGTGCTGATTTATGATTTAACCGATTTACAAGGAAACGTAAAAAGTATTACTGCCAAAAGTGGAAAAATTACAACAGAAGAAGGTAGTAAATACATGACTTTTGTTTTAGATAGCGGCTTTTTTAATGAAGAAAGCGATAAAAATATAAATTCAAGATTTAAAAAACGCATGCCTTATTCGCGAACTATTTTTGAAGAATATACCGTTAATATAGATATTTCAAAATTCGATGATGTCGATTTAGAAGAAGAACGTTATAAAAAGGATTATGAAATGCTTGGTTTGAGTCAGCTCAATTATTATATCGACTCTCTAAAAGTGCCTTATGATGAATTTATTAAGAATAAATCGGATATCATTTATGAACGAACTGGTGCAAAAAATTTATATACAAGAGATAGCATCAAACAAAATTATATATCAAACATTACTTTAAATAATTTTACAGAGACAAATCAATTGTCAATTATTATTAGCGCACAAGAATTGGCTAAAAGAAATCTTGAAAATATTGATGCTTTTGAAAGTCAATTTATTTATAAACAATATATTATAAATGTTTTTGATATTGAGTACCATAAACGAATTGCTTTTTCTGTAGCTTGTCTAGTACTCTTTTTTATTGGCGCACCATTGGGCGCAATTATCCGTAAAGGTGGATTCGGATTGCCAATGATTATTGCTATTTTGATTTTTGTAGTGTATTATTTTATATCGATATTAGGTAGTAATATGGCAAGGGTAAGCAGTATTCCAGCTTATTTAGGCGCTTGGTTAGCAACTATTTTAATGTTGCCATTCGGCATTTATTTAACAAAAAAAGCAACTACAGAAATAGGTCTTTTTAATATCGATGTATTTTTACAACCCATACAAAACTTTTTTAATAGATTCAAAAAAATAAATAAATGAAAATAAATCCTCAGGAAATAAAGTTAAATACAGTAGCATCTGGAATAGAAGATATTAAAAATGGAAAACTTGTTATTGTTGTTGATGATGCCAATAGAGAAAATGAAGGTGATTTGATAGCTGCTGCCGAAATGGCAACGCCACAAATGATAAATTTTATGGCAACGATTGGCCGTGGTTTGATTTGTGTTCCTTTAACCGAATCGCGTTGTAAAGAATTAAGTTTAGATTTAATGGTTGGTCACAGTACAGATCCGCTTGGAACGGCTTTTACAGTTTCTGTCGACTATAGTGGCAGAGGTGTTACTACTGGTATTTCGGCAAAAGACCGCGCTACAACTGTTAAATCATTAATTGATGATGATACAAAACCACATCAGTTAACAAGACCTGGCCATATTTTTCCGCTAAAAGCACGCGAAGGTGGCGTATTGCGCCGAACAGGTCATACTGAAGCGGCTATAGATTTGGCACGTCTTGCCGGATTAAAACCCGGTGGCGTTATTGTAGAAATTATGAATGAAGATGGTACCATGGCGCGCTTGCCGCAATTGGTTGAAGTCGCTAAAAAACACCATCTTAAAATTATTTCTATTGAAGATTTAGTGGCCTATCGGATGCGAAACGATTCTCTTATCAATAAAATTGAGGACTTTAATTTAAATACGCGCTTTGGTGATTTTAGATTAAGAGCCTATAAACAAACCACTAATAATCAGGTGCATTTAGCTTTAACTAAAGGCGAATGGAAAATTGATGAACCTATTTTAGTACGTGTAAATTCAACTTTAGTCAACAATGATATTTTGGGAACCTTAACTAAAAATATGGATGATAAATTGGCTAAAATGTTCGAAATCATTAATAAAGAAGGCAAAGGTGCTATGGTTTTTATAAACCAAGAAAATCAATCTTTCGATTTAATAAATAGACTAGAACTAATAAAAAGTCAAAGTGATGTTCATGCCGAAGCTACAAAAATTTTTATGGATGATAAAGATTTCGGAATTGGAGCGCAAATTCTACACAATCTACAAATTAGCAAATTAAGGATTATTTCAAACGGACGACAAGATAAAAAACGAGTTGGTATGACCGGATATGGCTTAGAAATAATCGATTACGTTGTTTATTAAGAACAATTGTTTACTTTCGCCTTTGTGAAATTACTGCGACAAATATTAATTCCTATTTCGTTTTTATATGGACAAGTCATTCGTTTTAGAAATAAATGTTATGATAAAGGCATCATAACCTCTACAACTTTTGCTTTGCCAAGCATAGTTGTTGGTAATTTAAATGTTGGGGGAACAGGTAAAACTCCCCATGTTGAATATCTTATTAATTTACTAAAAGGTCGATTTAAAGTAGCTGTTCTAAGTCGTGGTTATAAACGAAAATCAAACGGGTTTTTATTGGCAGATGCTCATACAAGTGCCGATTTAATTGGTGATGAGCCCATGCAATACCATTTAAAATTTAAATCGGTTTTAGTAGCAGTTGATGATGATCGTGTAAACGGATTTACACAACTTAAAAAGCTAGAAAGCAAACCCGATGTTGTTTTATTAGATGATGCTTTTCAGCATCGAAAAATTCACGCGCCCATTAATATTCTGTTAACAGCTTACAATGATTTATATGTAGATGATAAAATGTTACCTACAGGAAACTTGCGTGAATTGCCAAGTAATGCAAAACGCGCTACACATATTATCATCACAAAATGCCCCGAAGATTTATCGGTTAAAGAAATGGAAAGTTTAAAAAATAGAATAAAACCAAATTCGATTCAAAAATTATTTTTTACAACGATTAAATATCAGACACAAATTATAAATAACAAACAAAAGATACCGCTAGATGATTTAAAAGATTTCTCGGTATTACTAGTAACTGGTATTGCAAATCCAGGACCATTAAAACAATTTTTAACAATACAAAAGGTTGATTTTGTACATTTAAAATTTCCAGATCATCATCATTTTACAGTAACTGACAAAGCGAAAATAGTTGATAAATTAGCAGAAAATACAAACCAAAAAAAGCTAATTTTAACTACTGAAAAAGATTTTGTAAGATCTTTTTATGGTGATGAAAATGTATTTTATTTACCGATAGAAGTTGTATTTTTACAACAGTCAAAAGAATTTAACAAAGAGATTATAGACTATGTGGGACAAAGTTCAAGAAACTGTTAGTTTTTTAAAACAAAAAGGCATTGACAATCCAGAATTTGGAATTGTTTTAGGTACTGGCTTAGGAAGTTTAGTAGATTATATCAAAATTGAATACAGTATTGCCTATAGCGAAATACCTAACTTTCCTGTTTCTACTGTTGCCGGTCATTCGGGTAAATTAATTTATGGATTATTAGGCGGTAAAAAAGTATTGGCTATGCAAGGGCGCTTTCATTTTTATGAAGGATGGACGATGCAACAAGCAACTTTTGCAATAAGAGTGATGAAATTTTTAGGAATTGAGAACCTTATTGTTTCTAATGCAAGCGGTGGTGTTAATAATAATTTTAGTATTGGTGATATTATGGTCATTAGAGATCATATCAATTTAATGCCAGAGCATCCACTAAGAGGAAAAAATGATGAGCGCTTTGGAACACGCTTTGTAGATATGCATGAACCTTATGATTTGGCGTTTATAAAAAAAATTGAAGTTGTAGCTAAAGCGAAGAATATCAACATTCAAAAAGGCGTTTATATAGCATTACAAGGACCAACTTTTGAAACGCCAGCTGAATATAAAATGGTCAAAATTTTGGGTGCGGATGCTGTTGGAATGTCAACAGTACCCGAAGTAATAGTAGCTAGACATATGAAAATGAAATGTCTAGGTATTTCGGTAATAACCGATTTAGGGATAGAAGGAAATCCGGAAGCAGTATCGCATGAAGATGTCCAAATTGCTGCTAAATTGGCCGAAAAGAAAATAAGTGAATTGGTAACAGCCTTTATAAGTTCAATTTAAAATTTGAAGTTGTTAATTTTGACTTTGCACTTACTGTTTTCTACTAGATAAATAAATCCCTAAAAAGATAAAAATAGCGCCTAATATTTGAAAAATTACAAATTTTTCTCCATCTAATATTCCCCACATTACCGCAACAATTGGGATTAAATAAGTAACTGATGAAGAAAATGCAGTTGTAGTAAGTTGAATTAATTTATTGTAAAGTGTTTTTGCTAAGGCAGTCCCAAATACGGCGAGCACCAATAAATAAAATAATGACTGATTTATTTTTTGGTCGCTAAAGTGATAATCTGTAAAAAAACCACTAAAAAATAGTACGATAAGCGCAGGTATAAACATGACGGCAAAATTGCCTGTAGAAATGCTTAGCGGATTGACATCTTGCAAATACTTTTTAATAATATTTAAATTAAAAGCATAACCAACCGAAGCAATTACGGGAAGCAATGCGAAGATATAATGCTGATTTGTATCCAATTCGGCATCTGATAAAATTAAAATTACAGTACCAATAAATCCGATAAGAACCCCAATTTTTTGAAATTTATTAAAATAGAGTCCAAAAAACAAGCCCCCAACAATAAGTGTATTTAAGGGCGTTAAGGAATTTAATATAGATGCAACAGCGCTATCTATATCATGGATAGCATAGGCAAATAAAAACACGGGAAAAAATGTGCCCACAGCTGCTGTAATTACAATGTATTTAATAGCTTCTTTTTTGAGTTCTTTTAATTTTCTAAAACCAACACTAAACAAAGCTAAACTTGCAAAAATAATTCGCAGAGACCCTACTTGAATTGGCGTGAGACCTACAAGCGATTTTTTCATTAAAATAAATGAGCTTCCCCAAACCAATGAAAGGGTGACAATATAAAACCATCGTTTTGTCGATACAGTCATCTTAAAAAGAATGTAGCTAAATTCAAAAAGATTAATGTAGCCATATTACTCAGTTTCATAATTAATTATGATAATTCCATTTAATGGTTTCAATTAGATGGCGCAAATCTGTTTCAATATATTTTACAGCAGGAAGAATGGAATCATAATTAGGCTCGCAATTAAAATATAATGCGCCTGTAATAAAATGAGAAATGCTATCGGTAGCGTGAAATTGCAATGGTGAAGCAGCATTGCCAGTAACTTGATAAATGTTGGCATATATTTTTTTGTCATCATTAAAAAAGGGTTGGCTACTGATGCCGTCAGCTTTTATTGCGTGGCTATAAGTCAGCTTTTCGGCATCTTGCAATAATTGTATTAAATTGTTTTTTACGGGTTTAAAGGTGATATCTATTGAAGCATTTAATAGTGGATAATTTAAAGTAACCCAGCACTTATCATCAATTTTGGCTTGTACTAAATTAGAGATTTCAAAACTAAACGGACAATTAGATTCTAAGAGCTGATATTGTGGTTTAGGATATGTCAAATTAATTTGAGCCTTTGGTTTTGGAAAGGTTTCATTTGACCGACAAGAAACAAGCGACAAAGATAAGACCGTAATTATAGCAAAATATTTAAACATTTTTTGGTTTTTTAGTGACCTTAATTTGCTTAATACGCTTAAAATCTATGACTTCTATTGTAAATATTAATGATTTAAAATAAATTTTATCATTTTTATTTGGAAAATTACCATTGAGTTCAAGCAAAAATCCAGCTAAAGTTTCGGCTTCACCAAAGGCATCTTCAAACTCTGATTCATCTATATTTATAATTTTACAGAATTCCTTTAAGGTTGTTTTACCTTCAAAAATATAATTATAATCATCAATTTTTGAATAACTTATTTCATCTTGATCATATTCGTCGCTTATTTCGCCAACAATTTGTTCAATAATATCTTCTAAAGATAAGATTCCGGAAGTGCCACCATATTCATCAACAACAACGGCTAAGTGAATTTTTTTGCTTTGGAATTCTTTTAATAAATCATCGAGCTTTTTATTTTCTGGAACGTAAAAAGATTCTCGCAATAGTTTTGTCCAATTAAAATTGGTTTCATTTAAATAGGGCAACAAATCTTTGGCATATAAAATTCCTTTTATAGTATCAATGGTATCATCATAAACTGGTATTCTAGAATACCCATTTTCTATTACCTTATTTAAGACATCTTGATATTTTTCATTTTTAGAAAGCGCAAAAACATCCATACGAGGCACCATAATTTGACGCGCTTCGGTATTGCCAAAATTGACAATTCCCTTTAATATTTTTCGCTCATCTTTAGAGGCATTTTCTTTTGTGAGTTCTAGTGCTTTCGATAATTTTTCAACAGAAATATCAGGACTTTTTTTACGTAATTTATGTTCTATTAGGTTTGTTAATCCCGTTAATGGGATACTTAAAAATAAGAATAATCCTTTTAGGAAACTTATAATATTAGCAACTTTTGAAGCAAATGCCAAGGCATTTTTATTGGCATAAATTTTCGGCAAGACTTCGCCAAACAATAAAATAATAAAAGTAATAACTATTAATTCTAGTATTGTTTTTAAGTTGGCTGTAAAAAATATAAAATTTACGGTTATTTTAAAGTCGCTAAAGTAGTGTTCTACAAATAAATGAGATAAAATGACAATAGCAATATTGATAAAATTATTAGATATTAAAATGGTGGCTAAAAGTTTTCTAGGCTGTTCTAAAAGTCTAGCAACTAAAATTGAACTTGAAGTTTTTGAATTAACAGCCTTGTCAATATCTACTTTTGTTAAAGAGAAAAAGGCGATTTCGGATGCAGATATTAAACCTGAAAAGAATAAAAGCACCAAGATACCTAAAATATATGCTAGAGCATTCCAGTTAAAAACCAGTAGGGGTAAGAGGAGTAAATTCGACGGTTCGGAATCCAAATTAATATACTTTGATTATTTAAAACGGCAAATCGTCATCAGGATCAATATCTGGGATATTGTCTGACTGATTGGTTTGTGGTGTGATTTGAGCGGTAGATGATGTTTGATTTTGACCCTTTTTATCGCTTAAAAAAGTGATTTCAGTTGCATGAATTTCAGTGGCATAATGTTTAGTGCCACTCTGATCATCCCATTGACGGGTTTTAATTTTGCCTTCAACATAAACTTTATCACCTTTAGTTAAATATTGTTCACATAGTTGAGCTAATTTATTCTTAACCACAATATTATGCCATTCTGTGGTAGTTGTTTTTTCATTAGTTTGGCGGTTTAAATAGGTTTCATTAGTTGCAATTGGAAATCTACCGAGCGCATTGCCGCCTTCAAAATAATGCATTTTTATTTCATCGCCCAAGTGGCCAATTAGCATCACTTTATTTAATGTTCCAGCCATTTTATCTTTAATTTTTTAGTATAGATTTTGTAAAATCCAAAAGTAGTAAAAAATTAAATCAATTTAAATGCTTTTAAAAAATTGTGAATTAGCATCGGAACTGGGTAATTATTTAAGTCATCAATGTCAATATTTGCCAAAAGTAGTTCGTTGGTTTCTACAATCCAAAACCTAGAATAGAGATGCTGGTGAGTGAGTTTTGTAACAATAGGTTTTTCATTGAAACATTTTAAACTAATAATATGATGCGTTTTAAATAGAGATTTAAATAGTGGTTGTTCAATAATTTCAATTTCTTGGTTGGGTTTTAAGGTTTCAATTAAAGGGAATTCATATAAATTTAACCAGATATCCTTTTTTGTTCGTTTTAAAAATAGAGTTTTATTAGTTGTAGTTTGAATGACAATATAATTAAAATAGCGTTTTTTAATGGGTTCATTTTTTATTTTAACTGGCAATATTCCAATTGTCTTATAATTTAAAGCAAGACAACTTGAGTTTAAAGGACATTGTTCGCAAAAGGGATTCTTTGGTTTGCACACTAACGCACCTAATTCCATAATTGCCTGATTATGAATAGAAGGATTGTTTACATCAAGCAATTGTTGCGCCAGTAAATTGAATTCCTTTTTTCCATCAGCACTATTAATAGGTGTGCTGATATTAAAATATCTTGAAAGGACTCTATAAACGTTGCCATCAACAACAGCTTTGGGTTCTTTAAAACAAATAGAAGCAATGGCTGCAGCCGAATAGGGACCAACACCTTTTAATTTTAATAAATTGCGGTAGTTATCAGGAAATTGCCCATTTAAATTAAAGTTGATATATTTAGCTGTGGCTAATAGGTTTCGAGCTCTCGAATAATATCCTAAACCCTGCCAAAGCTTTAAAACTTTTTGTTCATCAGCTTGAGCTAATTTTTTGATATCAGGAAATTCGGATATAAATTTATGATAATAAGGGATGCCTTGAGCGATTTGAGTTTGCTGCAACAGGATTTCTGATAACCAAATTTTATAGGGATCTGATGAGCCTCTCCAAGGTAATTCTCGCTTATTTTTAAGATACCATTGTGATATGAGGTATGAAAAGTTCATAAAAAAATTAAAGTTGGCAAACATACATTAATTAACAATTTAAAATTAGCAGATTAGCTTATTTGTTTTATAAAATATAATGTTATATTTGCACTCTTTTATAAATCAAAGTATAACGTAAAAACATAACAAAATGACAAAAGCAGAAATTGTAACAAGTATTTCAGAAAAAACTGGAATTGAAAAAGGTGATGTTCTAGCAACAGTAGAAGCCTTAATGGAAGAAATTAAAGGTTCTTTAGAAAAAAATGACAACGTGTATTTAAGAGGCTTTGGTAGCTTTATCGTAAAACGTAGAGCCGAAAAAACCGGTAGAAATATCACAAAAAACACAACCATTATGATACCAGCTCACAACATTCCCTCATTTAAACCAGCAAAAGTATTCGTAGAAGGCGTTAAAAGCAAAGTGATTGTTAAATAATTAAATAAAAACATATTATGCCAAGCGGTAAAAAAAGAAAACGCCATAAAGTGGCTACACACAAACGCAAAAAAAGAAGTAGATTAAACCGTCACAAAAAGAAAAAATAAGCTTCGGCTTATTTTTTCTTTAAATGATTAACATCTTTAAGTTCTTTGACATGAAATTTAATTTAACGTTAAATTAAATTTTACCGTACTCACAAAATTACACCTTGTGTAATTTATTGTATAACCCCATACTAATTAACGTATGGTTAATAATTAAAAAATGAAAACAGAATTAATCATAAGATCTAATTCTGCTGATATAGACTATGCCCTTCTAAAAGATGGCAAATTAAACGAATTACATAAAGAAAATAACAATGTTCAATTTTCGGTTGGCGATATATTTTTTGCAAAAGTTAAAAAAATATTACCGAGTTTAAACGCAGCATTTGTTGATGTTGGTTACGAAAAGGATGCATTTTTGCATTATCAAGATTTGGGACCACAATTACTTTCTTTACTGAACTTCCAAAATAGAATAATCACAGGTAAACAAAAAGATTTTACTTTAAAAAACTTTCATTGCGAATCAGATATTGACAAAAATGGAAAAATTGACAGTATACTAAAATCAGGTCAATCGCTTTTAGTTCAAATAGTAAAAGAACCAATTTCAACTAAAGGTCCTAGAATAAGCTCAGAGCTTTCTATTGCAGGCCGTTTTTTGGTACTTGTCCCTTTTTCTGACCGCGTTTCGGTTTCTCAAAAAATTGAAGACAATGACGAAAAAGAACGTTTAAAAAGACTCGCTAAAAGTATCAAACCAAAAGGTTTTGGCATTATTTTAAGAACCGTTGCCGAAGGGAAAAAAGTTGCAGAACTCGATAAAGACCTACAAAATTCATTAAAGCGTTGGTACGCTATGTGTAGAGTTATTAATACTGCAAAACCTAAAGCAAAAGTTTTGAGCGAACTCAGTAGAGGCTCGTCCATTTTAAGAGATATTTTTAACGACTCTTTTACAAGTATTGTTGCCAATGATGAAGACTTATATTTGTCTTTAAAAGAATATATTGGCAGAATTGATCCCGCAAAGGAATCTATTGTTAAATTATATGATTCGGATATACCTATCTTCGAAAAATATGGTATAGAACGTCAAATTAAGGGTTTATTTGGTAGAACTGTTTCTATGGCAAAAGGCGCCTACTTAATAATAGAACATACCGAAGCCTTACACGTTATTGATGTTAATAGTGGCAATAGAGCAGCTACAAAGGGGTCTTCTCAAGAAGATGCCGCTTATGAGGTTAATTTAATTGCTGCAGATGAAATTGCTCGGCAATTACAATTAAGAGATATGGGTGGTATTATTGTTGTCGATTTTATCGATATGCAAAATCCCGATCATAGAAGACTACTCTTTGAGCGATTAAAAACTCAAATGGAATTTGATAGAACAAAACACAAAATATTACCACCAAGTAAATTTGGATTAATTCAGATTACTCGTCAACGTGTTAGACCAGAATTGAGTATTGAAACTAGAGAACCTAACCCCAATCAAAACGGGCAGGTAGAAGCTCCAATAGTTTTAATTGATCAAATTGAAAATGCCTTAGATCAAATTGTTCTCAATAAAACAAATAACAATGGAATTGTTTTACATGTTCACCCATTTATTGCAGCCTACATCAATAAAGGCTTTCTTTCCTTAAAATTTAAATGGATGATAAAATACAAAAAGTGGATTAAGGTTTTACCTAGAGATGCATATCAGTATTTAGAATATAGATTTATAGATAACTAATCTATGAAAGTTAAAATTAAAACCCATTGTCAATTTTGGCAATGGGTTTTTTTTATGAATTAACACTACTTTTGTAATGATGGAAGGCAAAAAAACATATACTGTTGACGAAGCAATAAAAGCTCTAGAATATTATTGTTCTTATCAAGAACGCTGCCATTTTGAAGTAGAAAACAAGCTCAATACTATGGGAATGATTCCACAAGCTCAAGAATTAATTATTTTACATCTTTTAAAAGAGAATTTTTTAAATGAAGAGCGCTTTGCTACAGCTTATTCTCGAGGAAAATTTTTAATGAAACAATGCGGCAAGATTAGGATAGAAAATGAACTAAAACAAAAGCAAATTTCTTCCTATCTTATCAAAAAAGGACTTCAAGAAATTGATGACGTTTTATACCATCAAACCATCAAAGATTTAATTAAGAAGAAAATGACGTCAATTAAGGAGTCAAATCCTTATAAAAAGAAAAAAAAGATGATTGATTTTCTATTGCGAAAGGGCTTTGAATATCAACTGATATCAAAATATCTCGAAAATTAATTTAATTACTTTAAAATCAATTTAGTTTTTGCGATTGAATCATTTACTTTTTTAGCTGTAATAACAGCCTGAATATCATTATTAGGGATAGTTACAGATAAAACATATTGCATAATTTTCCATTTTCCATCTTTTTGTCGCAATACTCCAGAGCCTCTGCAAACGCCCATCCAAGTATCTAAAACTTCATCAAACCAAGCCATATCACCAGTTTCATTAATATAAAAATGACGGTTTAAAGGCTTAAAATTCCAAGTCTGTTTTTTGTCAAAATAGGGTTTAGAAAACGAAGCAAATTCGGTTTTGGTCCACACTTCAGACGCATCAGTTCCAATAAAAACCCCCAAACTATCTATTTTACCAAAATAAGCATCAAAATCTGAAATAGCAACATCATGATGCCAAGTATCCATAAAGTTATTTAAGTATGCTACATTTGTTGGACTTATTTTTGGTTTAGACTGATTGCAACTCAACAATATTAAGCTTAAGAATAGAATACTAAATGCTTTCATAATTTTTTGATAATTTAAAGATTAGTTTAGCTTTAACTTTACACCGTGAGGTATATTGCTTAACGGAATAACTTTTTTAACTCTAGTGCTGTCTATACTTTCATATTCTAAACCAACTTCTAAGGCTTGTAATGAAACGATATTATTTAGTTTTGCATTAGTTGCATTGAGCGCTTCTAAAATTTTAATAATTTGGTTTTTAATATCTATAGTCTTTAAATTAGAAATACTAGTCATATCGAGTAAACGCATGGTCTCATTATGTAAAACATCTAATCGGGCTTGAAATGCAGGTATGTTTAAAGCAGTAATTCTTATAGAGTCTTTTAGCTGTAAAGCTAAGGTGTTTAATTCTTTCGCATTGCTCAATGCAACGCTTGGCGAGGTGCTTCTATACTGATTAAATAAGTCAATAAAATTTCGATATTCTTTCCAAGTTTCTACTAAAGTTAGAGCCTCCGAATTTAATTTTACAAATTCTTCTAACTGAATTAAATTTTCTTTTTGACTTTTAGGAAGTTCTAAATTTTCAACATTTTTTTTAGAATCTTTACAAGCACTCAAAATCATCAAAATAAAAAGAAGTAGAAAATATTTATTAGCCATAAAGAAAAATTCAAATAATGATAATGATTTATTCTAATACAAATATAAAATTAAAAATTATATATTTTTTAATGCCTTTATTTAATTATCATTAAAATTTAAGGGACATAATTTTTTATATTTGCAGTTCAAAATTTAACTTGATTTCTAAACATGAAACAACATATTTTAGTGATTGGCGCTTGTGGTCAAATTGGTACTGAATTAACTTTAAAATTAAGACAATTATTTGGCAATGAAAATGTTATTGCTTCAGATATTCACCCTGGAAATCAAGATATCATGCAGTCAGGATTGTTTCTAAAACTTGATGCAACGGATGCTTCAGCCATAAAAAATGTCTTGATTTCTCATCAAATTACGCAAGTTTATTTGATGGCAGCGATGTTATCGGCTACGGCAGAAAAAATTCCGATGAAAGCTTGGGATTTAAACATGACAGCCTTATTAAATGTCTTAGAATTAGGTAGAGAAGGTCTTTATAATCAAGTTTTTTGGCCAAGTTCTATTGGTGCTTTCGGACCAACATCTCCAAGAGAAAACACACCTCAAAATACGCTCATGTCGCCAACTACCGTTTACGGAATTAGCAAATATACAGGTGAACTGTGGTGCCAATATTATGCGCATAGATATGGTTTAGATGTAAGAACAGTGCGCTATCCGGGGTTAATTAGTTATAAAGCGCAACCCGGTGGTGGCACAACAGATTATGCTGTCGAAATATATTTTGAAGCGATAAAATCACAAAAATATACTTGTTTTTTATCAGAAAATTCAACATTACCTATGATGTATATGGATGATGCCATCCGCGCAACATACAGCTTAATGTCGCAACCAAAAATGCCAATTTATAAAGCTTATAATATTGCTGGAATGAGCTTGAATCCTAAAGAAATGGCAAAAAGTATTCAAAAACAACTACCTGATTTTAGAATTGTTTATCAACCAGATTTCAGACAAAATATTGCCGATAGTTGGCCAAAAAGTATTGATGATAGTGAAGCTAGAGCTGATTGGAATTGGTATCCCGAATTTGATTTAGACCAAATGACCAAAGTAATGTTAGCACATTGTAAATAAACTTACACGTCGGTTACCAAAAAAGGCGCTAAAAATGATTCAAGAGTTACGGCATCATTTACATTAAAATCACCTATTTGCGTTCGTCTTAGCGAACTTAAATAAGCGCCTGAATTTAGAGCTAGTCCAAAATCGTAAGCTAAAGATCTGATGTAAGTCCCTTTACTACAAACAACCTTAAAATCTATTTCTGGCAAGGCTATTTTAGTAATTTCAAAAGAAAGAATTTCTATTTTTCTTGTTGCGATTTCGGTAGTTTCGCCTAAGCGCGCTAAATCATATAATCGCCGGCCTTCTTGTTTTATTGCCGAAAAAATAGGCGGCTTTTGGTTGATAATACCTTCAAATTTTTTAACATTGTTTCTAATAAATTCTTCGGTAATATGCGCGGTTGGAAAAGTTTGATTGACTTCGGTTTCCATATCGTAAGATGGTGTTGTAGCACCCAAGATAAATGACCCCGTGTAAGTTTTAACTTGTGCTTGATAGGTGTTAATTTGTTTGGTATATTTTCCGGTGCAGATAATCAATAAGCCACTTGCTAATGGATCTAAAGTCCCGGCGTGGCCGACTTTCAATTTTTTTAATCCCAATTTTCTCTGAATAGCAAAACGTATTTTATTCACCACCTGAAACGATGTCCAGGTTAGTGGTTTATCAATCAGTAAAACTTGCCCGTTTAAATAGTCTTCGGTTGTTAGCATTAAATTGTTCTTAACGGATAAAAGAGATAGAGCAAGATAATAAGCAACCCAATTAAAATGCGATAATAACCAAATATTTTAAATCCGTTTTTACTTAAAAAAGTAATAAAAGATTTGATGGCAATCATCGCTACAAAAAATGCAATGACATTGCCCAACAATAATAAATTAATTTGTTGAGATGATAAACCCAGTCCCTCTTGATAATAGTCGAATAATTTTTTAGCAGTCGCACCAAACATCGTCGGAACGGCTAAAAAAAACGAAAATTCAGCCGCTGTTTTCCGATTGATTTTCTGACTCATACCGCCAACAATACTCGCACCACTTCTAGAAATACCCGGAATCATAGCGATACATTGAAAAAATCCGATTTTTAGTGCTGTTAAATAACTAATATTTTCATTGTTTGGAGCAGTTTCAGAATCCTTAAACCAAGTATCAACTTTTAGTAAAATAAAACCACCAATCACTAAAGTTATGGCAACCGTTAGCGGACTTTCTAGTAAGTTGTCTATGATTTTATTTAATAATAAACCCAATATAACCGCTGGAATAAATGCTACTAACAGTTTAAGGTAAAAATCGACAGATTGAAAAAAACGTTTAAAATAAAGAACTAAAACTGATAAAATAGCTCCTAGCTGAATGGCAATGGTAAATAATTTTGTAAAATCGTCACTGGCGATGCCAAATAATGTAGAAGTAATAATGAGATGTCCCGTTGATGAAATTGGCAAAAATTCGGTAATGCCTTCAACAATGGAAAGGATGATTGCTTGTAAATAATTCATTTGTTAAAGAAGTAAGCGTTATTTTTTCTTTTTTGGATTGGCAAAAATGGCGAAAATTTGAATTGCTAAACCAATTAAAACTAGAGTAGGCGCTAACCTAATACGTCTAAAATTGAAAATTTCGTCATTATAATGATTGACATCTGGGCTATTTCCTCCAGCCATTAAAATAAATCCTACCGCAATAAAACCAATGCCGATAAGCATTATTTGATAATTGATTTTGCTAAATAAAAAGTCGCCTTTTGGCTGTTCTGACAGCTCTGATTGTTCCAGTTTTTTATTTTTTTTAGTCATAGTTTTTTAATAAATATCGTTTGTTCGCAAATTTAAAAAACGTTGCGCCGCAAAAAATGTGCTAATCCAACTCATAAAAATGCTCAATACAAAAATTCCCAAAAACAAAAGAAAGAGTAAAAATTTATCATCTAACAAGTTTAAAATTGGCAACTGTTTATCAATATAATAGATTGAAATACTCAAACCAAAATTCGCTAAAAATGCGCCAATAAGTCCTAATTTTATACTATGTAATATAAAAGGTCTTCTAATAAAATCTTTGGTAGCACCTGCCATTTGCATTGTTTTAATGGTAAAACGTTTTGAATAAATAGAAAGACGGATAGAACTGTTGATAATTAAAATCGAAATAAGTGTAAAAAAGATGCTTAATGCTAAAATCCAAAAACTTATTTTATTGAGATTATTGGTGAGCATTTTTATTAAAGGCTTGTCATAATTAATATCTTCAATAGTAGGCATTTCTTTAAAAATTGTTGCCAAACTATCAACGCGCTCAGTGGTAACAAAATTGGCTTTTAAACGTAAATTTATGGCATTTTGCAACGGATTATATCCCAAAAATTCTACAAAGTCTTCGCCTGTAGCATCGGCAAGATCTTTTGCTGCTTGGCTCTTACTGATATAAGAAACAGATTTGCTAAAGGTCGATTTTTCTAAATCTCTTTGAAGTTTTTTTACAGATTCGGCAGAGGCATTATTTTTTAAAAAAAGCGTTAAGGTGACTTTTTCTTTTAAAATATCACTTCCTTTTTTGGTGTTGATAACTAGCAAACCAAAGATACCTACCATAAACAGTACCATACTAATACTAATAACTACAGAGATGTAGGACGATCTTAACCGTCTCTTTTGATAAGTCTCAAAATATGCGCTCATAATAGGAATAAAATTAGTGCAAGATAATAATTATTTACTGTATTTCTTGGCAGAGTTCAATCAAAACGCCATGGGTTGTTTTTGGATGTAAAAACACAACTATTTTATTATCGGCACCGCGTTTTGGAGTATCATTTAGAATTTTAAACCCTTCTTTTTCAAGTCTTTTAATTTCTGATATAATATCTTTTACTTCAAAAGCAATGTGATGAATGCCTTCTCCTTTTTTCGAAATAAATTTAGCAATGGCACTTTGGTCATTTGTTGCTTCTAACAATTCAATTTTTGAATCGCCGACTTTAAAAAATGAAGTATTAACATTTTCACTTTCAATTATTTCCGATTTATAAGGTGCAATTCCTAAAAGCGATTGATAAAGTGAATTGGCTTGTTTTAAATCTTTAACTGCAATACCGATATGTTCAATTTTTTTCATTTTAATGTGAAATGTAGTTACAAAAATAAATAATAAAACCCACCAATTAATGATTACTTTTGCTTTATGGAAACAAATAGGCAAAAAAAGATAGCCAGTGTGCTACAAAATGATATCGTAAACATCTTGCAATCTGATGCACAAAACGGCATGCCTGGTGTAATTTTATCGGTTACTAAAGTTTCTGTTACATCAGATTTGAGTATTGCCAAGGTATATTTAAGCATTTTTCCAAATGATAAACGTGACTTCATTTTAAAAGGAATTAGAGATAATACGCTTAAAATCAAAAACCAAGTTGCTTTTAAAACAAAACACCAGTTGCGCAAAATGCCCAACCTTATTTTTTATGTTGACGATTCTTTAGATTATATTGAGTCGATTAATAAAGCCTTAAAAGGTGAAGAAAATCCCATTACTAACCCTGAGATTTTACAAAGACGCAAAAAGTTTTAATTTGAATGTCCCATTTTATATCGCTAAACGCTATTTATTTTCTAAAAGCAAAAACGCCACTGTAAATATAATTTCACTTATTGCTATGATAGGGGTTATTATTGGTACAATGGCTTTATTTATTGTACTTTCAGTTTTTTCTGGATTAAAGACTTTTAACATCAACTATATCAGTGCTTCAGATCCAGATTTAACCATTATTTCAAGTCGTGGAAAATCGTTTGATTTTTCTGATAAAACAGCTGATATTTTAAAAGATAAATCGGTTTTATACTATTCAAAATATGTAGAAGAGCGCGCGCTTTTCAGTTATAACGATAAGCGTATTATTGCCAATATTAAAGGTGTGGACAGTTTATTTATCAATGTTATTAAATTAGACACAACAGTTTATACCGGAAAATGGCTGGATAACAAAGCATTAGACGAAGTAGTAATTGGCAATAATATTTCAAAACAACTCAGTTTAGGTATTGCCGATTTTATAACTCCCTTAAAAATTCATGTTCCAAAACCAGGTAAAGGTTATATTAATAGTCCTAACGAAGCCTTTAAAATGTTGACCGCACAACCTGTTGGTGTATTTGCTATTACCGAAGAATTAGATAGTAAATACATGTTTTGCTCATTGTTATTTGCTCAAGAACTTTTGAGCTACAGCTCAAACCAAATTACAGGCATTGTTGTTAAATTAAATCCAAAAACCGATGTTGATGCTGTTGCCAAAAGGTTAAATCAAAAATTGGGAGCCAGTTATAACGTCAAAACTAGAGCGCAACTTAACGCCGTATTTTACAAAATGTTAAATACCGAAAATTTGGTTTCATATTTTATTTTTACATTGATATTAATTATCGGAATTTTTAATGTGATTGGTGCTATTGTGATGTTAATTTTAGATAAAAAAGAAAACCTCAAAACGCTTTTAAATCTCGGTTTTCCTATTTCAAAAATCAAACAAATATTTGTGCTACACGGCTTGTTACTGCAAGCGGTCGGGATGTTTATTGGATTGGTTTTAGGTGTTGTTTTAATTTTGATTCAGATGCAATTTAGCTTGCTTAAAATCACTAATAACTTGGCGTATCCTGTCGATTTTAGAATCGGCAATTTAATGATAGTCATCCTAACCATTTCGGTTTTAGGATTTTTAGCCGCTAAATTGGCAAGCAATCGGATTAGCTTGAAGATTCTAAAATCGTAAATCTAATTTTTAATTCAAAAAATTACTTCGGGATATTGATATAATAAGTTTTATTTGTAGGATTTTGTAAAGAATTTTCTCGCAACCACGAATTATTAATTTTTAAAGTGCGATAATTAATATTAAACTTTTCGGCAAAAGTAGTCAGATTTTGAATGGGTGAATCAACAGCAACTTTTTTAGTTTCTATGTTGTAATACAAGTCACTAGCATCAAAAATAAATCCAAATTTCTCTGGATTCTTTAATATTTCTTTAACGGCAATTAATTTTGGAATATATCGCGATGTTTCATCGTTAACCAATAAATCGTAATAATTGGTAACATTTTGTTTTTCCATATTGCGCGAAATTCCAGTAATTCCTGAATTATAAGAGGCCGCAGCCAATGTCCAACTTCCCAATTTTTCCTTTGCCTTTAAAAAATATTGGCAAGCTACTTGAGTACTGAGCTCTAAATTATAACGTTCATCAACATTTTCATTCACTTCTAAATGATTTTCTTTTGCGGTAGCTTCCATTAATTGCCAAAAGCCTTTTGCACCACGTGGCGAAGAAATATTAATGAGTCCACTTTCAATAACAGCGAGATATTTAAAATCATCTGGCACACCGTTTTGTTTTAAAATGGGCTCAATTATAGGAAAATATTTATTGGCGCGTTTAATCATAAGCAAACCATTAGATTGCCAATAAGTATTAATTAAAAATTCCCTATCAAAGCGTTCTTTAGTATCAACATTTATAATTGGGACTAACTCCCCAGCAAAATTCAAATTTTCGGGTAATTTAAGGGCTTTTATCTGATAAGTCTCACTGGTATATTTTGGACCGGTGTAAATAATTGTTTTGTTTGAAGTGGCATTTATAAATATATATCCAATGACTAAAAGTCCGATGATAAAATAAGCTACTTTTTTCATGATTTTATAATTTAGACTAAAAAGGACTGTTAAAATTATTAAAATTTAATCCATTTTTATCCTTATCGGATAAGTTTGGGGTTTTGATAGGCCAATTAATATTGAATGTTTTATCATTCCAAAGTAAAGAAACTTCTGACTTAGGATTATAAAATTGCGAACATTTGTAATTGATAATGGTATTATCTGTCAAAGTTAAAAAACCGTGGGCAAATCCTACCGGAACAAATAATTGTGTTTTGTTAGTTTCATTGAGCTCAATATCAAAATGTTGACCATAAGTTTTAGATTCTTTTCTCAAATCTACCACAACATCTAAAATTGCGCCACAAATAACCCTTATTAATTTTGCTTGCGCAAAAGGAGGCTTTTGAAAATGCAAACCGCGCAATACATTCTTTTCGGAGCAAGATTCATTGTCTTGAACAAAATCAATTTTTATTAATTGATCTAATTTTTCTTTGTGATAGCTTTCTAAAAAATAGCCACGAACATCTTTAAAAACCATTGGTTCAATTATCAGTAAATCTTTAAAATTGGTTCTAATTAACTTCATAGCATCTTTATAATTGGCAAAATTAGACGATTTCTTGAATTATATTACTGATTTCCTTCGCTTTGTTTAAAATCATCACGTGTGTGCCTTTTTTTATGAGTATAAAATCAGCAATATATTTTGATGGAAAAACAGCATCTGCATCGCCGTGAATGTGATATAAGTTGTCAATTTCTTGATGTTTTTTCCAATTTAAAATGGTTTTAAAAGCCCAATCAAGATAAATGGCATCTAAACGGATTTGATATTTTTCATATAATTCGATGCGTTTTTTAAACTTAATACCAAATTTATCCTTTACAAAACCACCAATTGAATTGACATAACTTGTTGGAAATAATTTATATAACTTTGCTACTTTAATAATACCAAATTTTTTCGGAAACTCCTTTTCGCTCTTTACACTCGAGATAATAATTGTCTTTTGTGGTTTTAAAAATTGCGCCATTTCTTGAACAAGAATACCCCCAAACGAAACGCCAATTAAAATAGGATTTGGTTCTTTTACTTCTAAACACAAACGGTGGGCATAGTTTGAAATGCTTTCTTCAAGAGCTAAGGGGGTAAGCCATTCTAAAAAGTGACATGTATATTTATCTGAAGGTAGATTGAGGTACTCAAAAATTCTCGAACTTGCACCCAAACCAGGCATAAAATATAAGTGTTTCAAATTATTAGGAAATTATAAATTTAAAGTTTTCAGTTTTTTTATTGTGTCAGTTTCTGTAATCCAATCAAAAATTAAGGCACCATCATCATCAATTTTCGTCAGCTTTACACGGTGTGTTGAATTGATTAAATCGGATTGAAAAGAGGTTTTTACCTTGACGTAATTTTCCGTAAATCCGTGCATAAAACCGTCTTTATTATCACTTTCTAATAAAATAGTCAGCGTATTTCCTAACTGACTTTCGTAAAAAGCGCGACGTTTTTTAACCGATAAACCGCGCAATAGCTTGCTGCGTTTGTGGCGGACTTTCATTGGGACGACAGCTTCCATTAAATTGGCTTCGGTATTGGGGCGTTCAGAATAGGTAAATACGTGTAAGTACGAAATATTTAATTCGTTTAAAAAATGATAAGTTTCTAGAAACAATTCATCGGTTTCACCCGGAAACCCTACAATTACATCTACGCCAATACAAGCATTGGGCATCAATCTTTTAATTTGCTCAACGCGATTGACATAGACTTCTTTTAAGTAACGACGTTTCATCAACTTGAGCAATTCATCGCTACCACTTTGAAGCGGAATATGAAAATGAGGAACAAAATGGCTTGATTGTGCTACAAAATCGATAATTTCATTGGTCAACAAATTGGGTTCTATTGAAGAAATTCTAAATCGGTTAATGCCTTTTACCAAATCTAGAGCTTTAACCAATTCTAAAAAAGTGTGTTCGTGTTTTTTATCGCCAAATTCACCTTTTCCATAATCCCCTATATTGACGCCAGTTAAGACGATTTCTTTAATGCCTTTATCTGCAATAAGCTCGGCATTCAAAATCACATTTTCTAAAGAGTCGCTTCTAGAAATTCCTCTGGCTAGCGGAATTGTGCAATAAGTGCATTTATAATCGCAACCATCTTGAACTTTTAAAAAAGCACGCGTTCTGTCTCCAAAAGAGTAGGCGCTTTCGTAGCTGTTTACTTCTTCAATTTCGCAAGAATGAACGGTTCCGAAATCGTTTTTTGTTAAATCGTTTAGATAATTGGTTATTTTAAATTTTTCGGTAGCACCTAAAACCAAATCTACGCCATCAACTTGCGCGAGCGTTTCGGGTTTTAATTGGGCATAACATCCAATGGCAATAACAAAGGCTTTATCATTTTTTTTGAGACATTGTTTTACAATGGTTTTAAAGCGTTTATCAGCATTTTCTGTTACAGAGCAGGTGTTGATTACATAAATATCGGCTGATTTTTCAAATGGCACACGTGCGAATCCTTCACCCGAAAACTGACGCGCAATAGTTGAGGTTTCAGAAAAATTAAGTTTGCATCCTAAAGTGTAAAAAGCAACTTTTTTTTGTGCGAGCATTAGTCTATATTTATGGTTTGCAAATTTACAATTTTATTTATGATTGCTAAAACACCACGAACTCCTTATTATGCTGTAATTTTTACATCTATCCGCACCGACGATAATAAAAATTATTTAAAGACCTCAGAAAAAATGTTAGAATTGGCCCATCAACAAAAAGGGTTTTTAGGAGTAGAATCGGCTAGAGAAGCGCTCGGAATTACGGTTTCGTATTGGGAAACCCTAGAGGCTATAAAAAATTGGAAGGATAATACTCAGCATCAAATTGCCCGCCAAAACGGAAGAGATTTGTGGTATCAATCTTTTAAAGTGCGAATTTGTAAAGTAGAAAAAGATTATGATTTTGAAAGGTAAAGGACTGATTTTAATATTGATTATTTCTATTTTGATGATTGGGTGTCGGCAAAAGTTTACATCCGATAAGGAATTGAAGATTTTTCGTTATAACGAACACAGTAATATTTACTCACTCGATCCTGCTTTTTCTAAAACAGTTGCCAATATTTGGGGTGTTAATCAGTTGTTTAACGGATTGGTTCAGCTAGACGATAGTTTAAATGTGCGACCCGATATTGCAAAATCGTGGAATATTGGAAATAGCGGAAAAACCTATCAATTTTTATTGCGTAAGGATGTGTTTTTTCACAAGCATATTTTGTTTGGAAAAGACAGTACAAGGCGCGTTATTGCTCAAGATTTTGTGTTTAGTTTTAATCGGTTAACCGATGCTAAAGTGGCATCGCCGGGTGGTTGGATTTTAAAAAATGTAGATGGTTTTAAAGCGGTAAACGATTCGGTTTTCCAAATTGATTTAAAGGAAGCTTTTCCACCATTTCTTGGATTGTTGGCTATGAAATATTGCTCGGTTGTACCCAAAGAAGCAGTCGATTTTTTTGGTGAGGAATTCGGCTCAAATCCTATTGGCACAGGACCATTTTCATTTAAATTATGGGTTGCCAATACTAAAATGGTTTTTTTAAAAAATGCCAATTATTATGAATTAGATGCGCTCGGGAATAGACTTCCTTATTTAGATGGCGTTGCCATTAGTTTTTTGCCCGATAAGCAGAGTGAATTTTTGCAATTGATTCAAGGAAATATAGATTTTATTACGGCATTAGACCCGTCGTATAAAGATGAAATTATCGATTTGACCGGCCATTTAAATCAGAAATATAGCCAGCAACTTTATATGTTATCGGGTCCGTATTTAAATACTGAATATCTCGGTTTTTTAATGGATACTACTAAAGCAAATCCTGTGCAGAATATCTGGCTCAGAAAAGCGATTAATTACGGGTTTGACCGCTCAAAAATGATTCGTTTTTTGCGAAATGGCATTGGTATACCTGCTGTTAATGGCATTATTCCTAAGGGATTACCGTGTTTTAATAATTTAAATGGCTATGATTATAATCCTGAAAAGGCTAAAGCTTGTCTCGAAAAATACCGACAAGAAACCGGAGATAAAAACCCGCAAATCACAATTAATACCGATGGTAATTATTTAGATTTGTGCGAATATATTCAACGTGAATTATCGCAAATTGGATTAATTGTCAAGATAGATGTCAATCCGCCTTCAACCCTACGCCAGCTTAAAGCCGATGGAAAACTTCCTGTTTTTAGAGCGAGTTGGATAGCAGATTATCCCGATGCCGAAAACTATTTATCGCTATTTTACAGTAAAAATTTAGCGCCAAACGGACCAAATTATACGCATTTTTCAAATAAAAAATTTGATGAACTATACGAGACAAGTTTTAAAATGATGCCTCTAAAAGACCGCTATAAACTTTACCAAACGCTGGATAGTTTTTTGATGAGTAAAGCGCCAATTGTGCCATTATATTATGATGAAGTAGTGCTGTTTGTCCAAAAAAATATCAGCGGATTGAAGGCGAATGCAATTAATTTATTGCAACTAAAACGGGTTCAGAAAAACTAAAAACCGAGTGTTGCTTTTATAGGAAAATGGTCTGAATATTTAACATTAAATTTTTTAAAATTCAACACTTCAAATCGAGGATCGGCTAAAATAAAATCAATTCGCAACGGAATATAATTGTAATTAAAGGTTGTGCCAAATCCTTCGCCTGCTTCTACATAAGCGTCTTTAAAATCCGATTTTAGCACTCTGTAAGCCCAAGAAAATGCAGTATTATTTAAATCAACACAAATAATAGTTTTATAGTTATTTTCATCTAGGTGTTGTTTTACAAGTTCAATTTGGGTTTGTTGTCTAGAAAATGTTTTTGCAATACTCTTTAAAAGTCGCTCCGAATTCGCTTTAGTTAATGAGTCCTTTTTTGGGTTGAGATGTTGCGATTCTAGATGAATATTATAAACGCGAACGGTATCGATATTTTTAATTATATCTACAAAGATGGCGTTGTTAGAGGTCTTTTCAAAATTCAGGGAACCCTTGTTGATGATTTTATATTTTGAAAAAATTGCTTGTCCATTTTTTCTAGTAGAATCTTTAAAATAAAGATATTTATACGGATAAAAATGTTCAACACTAGAATCGGAATAGTATTCTTGTAGGCACAAGATATCAGGTTTTTCATTTTTTATAAATTCATCTAGTTTAGTGCCAATATTTTTATCTTTAATCCATTGGTATAAATTAAATAGGCGCACATTATACGACATCACGCTGGTATGCAAATTGCTAGAAGTTGCTTTTGATTTGAATTTATAAAAAGAAGAGGCATAATTAATTCCAAAAACTAAGCAAAATAACGATAATAAAAATTGTTTTTTAAATTGAACCAACCAATAAATTAAAAATAAATTATTGATTATTAATAAAATAGGAACCAATAAACTCAATACGGATATCAATGGCAAATAAGTTGGTTTTATATAAGGAATGGTGTATGATAATAAAAGTAATACCGCAAATGCGCTATTTATAATGAAAATTATTTTGTTGATTAAGCTCAAATTTTTCAATATTTCCCCGATTTAAATAAATAATCTTTTTCATCCTTACTCAAAGTCTCATAGCCCGACTTGCCAATTTTATCGAGAATAGCATCAATGCGTTTCTGGTTGGCTACTACATTTGAAGATTCCCTTTTTAGGTTCGATTTATAAACTGTTTTTAAAGGTTTTTTTTTCTTTGGAGAAAATAAATCCGACAAGTATTTAAAAAGCTGAATCCCATTTTGATGTTTGTAAGACAGAATAAATCCAATAAATGCGCCACCTAAATGCGCCAAATGACCACCGGCATTTTCAACCGGAATCTGAATAATATCCAGTCCAACCCAAATAGCGGCTAAAATCCATAATTTTACAAAACCGATGAATCTTAGATTTAACTCGTATTTTGGAATGTGAGTAGCTATTCCGACAAAAATTGCAGTAACTGCGGCCGAGGCACCAACTAAGACCGAATTCGAGTTTTTTAAAGCGGGAAACATATTGAAACTTAAAACAAAAATTACACCACCAAATAAGGCTCCTAATATATAATAATTTAAAAATTGCTTTTGGGTAAAATAATCTAAAAATAAATTTCCAATAAAAAACAAAATAATCAAATTAGCTAAAATATGCCATAAACTGGCATGTAAAAATGCATAAGTAAATAAAGTCCATGGTTTTAAAAGAACCGCGTTGTATTGCGCAGGTAAAGCAAACCAATCAAATACAAAATTTGAATGCGCTGACATTAAAAATGATAGCGTATTAAACAAAAAACCTAAAATAAAAATAGCGAGGTTTATGTAGATTAATTTTTCTACAACCGAGCCGTTTTTAAATTTAAATTTAAGTTGATTAATCGCGTTTTTCATGTGTTAGAGTTTATTGATCCCAACGCTTAAATTGATTTTGTTTCCAAAACAACATCATTATAAACCCGAAAAGAGCCCCACCAATATGGGCAAAATGTGCAATATTATCGCCGCCTGTAAATCCAAAAAACAAATCGCTCAAAATTAAAACCGGAATAAAATATTTCGCCGAGATGGGAACGGGAAAAAATATTAAAGCCAATTTTGAATCGGGAAAAGTCATGCCAAAAGCCACTAAAACACCATAAATTGCACCCGAAGCGCCTACGGCAGAAGCTGTTAAATTATGCGTAAAATAATTGGCTAAAGTAAAAATAGCCGCAGCGCCTAATCCCGCCGAAAAGTAGAAAAACAAAAACTTTTTACCTCCCCACATCTGTTCAAGCGGCGATCCAAAAGCATATAAGGCATACATATTAAATAAAATATGCATAAATCCGCCGTGCATAAACATATGGGTAATTACTTGCCAACTATGAAAATAGGGGCTTTGTGGATAAAATAGCGCAAACCATTCAAACATAGTATTTTCATCAAACACATAAAAAGTGCCAATATAAAAAATGGCATTTATAATAATCAGGTTTTTTATAATAGGTGGTAATTGTATCATAATTTTCTTTTAAAAGGACTTAAATTTTTTCTCGATATCATCAATAGATAGCGTTATGAATGTGGCTTTACCTTGTGGCGAAATATTGGGCTCTTTACAACTGAATAAATTGTTTAAAATAGATTCTTGTTCCATTGCACTTAGTGATGTCCCATTTTTTACCGCTAAATTTTTAGCCAAACTTTTGGCAATGCCGTCAACTTGACTAAAGTTACTACCGTCAGTTTGATTTTGTAAATCGTCTAATAAATTTTCTAAAAGTGGTTGAATTTGTGATTCTTTTACCGTTACCGGGATGCCAATAATTACCAATTCATTATTGGGTTTAAATTTAAACTTAAATCCGACACTCTCAAAATCCGAAATCATTGTTTTTATTAACGCTATTTCGTGTTGGTTTAAATTGATGTTTAACGGAAAAATGAGTGCTTGACTAGTCGATTCATCTAAAGTTATTTTTGTCAAAAAATCTTCATATAAAATCCGTTGATGGGCTAAATTTTGATTAATCATTACCAAACCCGATTTTATTGAGCCTAAAATATACGTATTCCGAATTTGCAAACTCACTTGATTTGAACCGTTTGGGTTGCTTTCAAATAAATTTTCGGTTAGAGTTTGGTTGGTATTTTTATTTTCGAAAACATCAGAAGTATGATATTGTGACTCCCAATTTTTTGTTTGCAAATCTGGTTTGAAATTATCGGTAAACGGATTAAAATTAGGATCGATTTCAATTTTTGGCAGGCCAACCATTTTATCTTTATAATCGTATGGCAAATTGAAACTATTGTTTTGTTCGAAATCTAAAATAGGAGCGACCTGATATTGACCTAAACTGTGTTTAATAGTCGACTTGATAATGGCATAAATAGATTGCTCATTCTCAAATTTCACTTCTGTTTTTGTAGGGTGAATATTGATATCTATTTGATTTGGAGGCACGGTGAGATATAAAAAATAGGTAGGGTGATAGCCCGAACCTAAAAGTCCTTCAAAAGCTGATGAAATGGCGTGATTTAAATAGTTGCTTTTAATAAATCGGTTATTGGCAAAAAAGAATTGTTCCCCTCTTTTCTTCTTGGCAAACTCGGGTTTAGCAATAAATCCAGAAATACTAACTAGCTCAGTTTCTTCGTTTATGGGAACGAGTTTTTCATTAGTTTTTTTTCCAAAAACACTGATGATGCGTTGTCTTAAATTGCCAATATCCAACTGATAAACATTACTTTCATTGTGATAAAACGAAAAAGCGATATTGGGGTGAGCCAATGATGCGCGCTGAAATTCATCAATAATATGGAGGGTTTCTATACTACTCGATTTTAAAAAGTTTCGTCTGGCAGGGATGTTATAAAATAAATTTTTAACAGCAATACTTGTTCCGGTGGGATGAGAAATTATTTCTTGACTCACCACTTTACTTCCTTCAACATTTATTTGCGTTCCCAGTTCTTGGCTTGTAGTTTTGGTCTTGAGTTCAACGTGAGCAATGGCGGCAATTGATGCCAATGCTTCGCCTCTAAATCCTTTTGTGTGTAAATTAAAGAGGTCTTCGGCTGTATTTATTTTAGAAGTAGCGTGCCGCTCAAAAGCCAATCTAGCATCAGTTTGGCTCATCCCAAAACCATTATCAATAACTTGGATGAGGATTTTGCCGGCATCTTTTACCAATAATTTTATATGAGTAGCTTGGGCGTCTATAGCATTTTCAAGCAATTCTTTAACCACAGAAGCGGGTCTTTGAACAACTTCACCGGCGGCAATCTGGTTTGCTACGTGGTCTGGCAATAAATGAATGATGTCTGACATTAAAAAAATGAAATTCCTAAATATCTTAAATAGATATATGACAAAAGCACCAAAATACAAATGATAATGGCAATTCTTAAATTTGTCGATGAATTTGGAATTACCTTATTTTTTTTCCAAGATTCTCTATAATTTATAGGTGTTTTAAGTTCGCTATTTGGCTTTTCTGTCGCTTCATATTTTTTTTTAATTGCATCTAAACGTTCTTTGCGTTCATTGTAAAAACGAGGAGTGTAATTAAACACATAATGAGCACGTTGTTTAAAAAGATTGCCAATCATAATTTTAATAAAAAAAAGTGTACTTCAAAAGTACTCATTTTGTAAGGAGTGGTCAAATATTGTTGAAAAGTTGCTGTTAAATTGATGCTAAAGTTGCCATTTTAATTGCCGCTACAGCACATTCAACACCTTTATTACCGTGTTTTCCGCCCGAACGATCAAGTGCTTGCTGAAGTGTGTTATCGGTTAATAAGCCAAAGATAACAGGCGTATTGTATTTAATATTCAAGTCTTTAACGCCTTGTGAAACCGCATTACAAATAAAATCAAAGTGTTTTGTTTCACCCTGAATAACACTTCCAATAACAATTACAGCGCCCAATTTATGGGATTCAATTAAATACTTAGCGCCATAAACCAATTCAAAACTGCCGGGAACTTTGATGCAGATAATATTTTCTTTAGAGAGTCCATTAGCTACTAAAGTATCAAAAGCGCCATTAAATAGCGCATCGGTGATATTATTATTCCATTCAGCAACAACAATCCCTATTTTTAAATTTTCTGTATTTTTTAGGTCTTCTTTTTTATAGGAAGATAAATTTTTTCCGGCTGTAGCCATTCAATTTATTTAATAGAATATTTAGCTTTATTAATGTAATAAGCAATTTCAACAGCTTGATCTGAAGCAGGATAATCTTTTTCTATTTTTTCAAAAAATTCAAGCGCTTTACTAGCTTTTCCTAGGCTTAAAGCGGTCTCTCCAGCTTTGAATAAAAACAAAGGTGCCGTAAATTCGTTTTCTTTTGCAGTTGCGGCTTTTGTATAATAATCTAAGGCATCGTCAAGCTGATTAATTTCTGCAAAAGCATCACCAATTGCGCCGAATGCAGTAGGTGCTAATAATTCGTCTTTTGATGAAAAATTGCCTAAATGTGAAACGGCATTTTTATAATCTTTCATTACCAAATAAGAGATTCCGGCATAGTATTGGGCTAAATTACCGGCTTTAGTACCGCTATAAGTATCAGCAATATCTAAAAAACCAAATTTGCCTTCAGCACCTTTTAAGCCTAAGTTTAGCAAGGAGTCGCGTTCAACAATTTGGGCGTCTAAAGACTTATCTGTAAAAGCAGATTCAAAATATTTTTTAGGGAAAGCGAGTTCATTTGAGGCTTCAATTTCTTTTGGTTGTTGAATATATTTATCATAGCCCATATAGCCAACTGCAATAATCGCTACGATTGCGATAAGTGCAATAATAAATTTTTTATTTTTTTCTAACCATTGTTCTGATTTTGATGCTGTAATGTCAAGGGTTTCGAAAACTTCTTTTGTGGTGCTTGTTGAAGCTTTATGAACTTCTTCTCCTTTTTTTGTTTTTACTTTTTTAAAAGTACTCATAGGTCTATTTTTTTGAAATGCAAAAATATAATATTTATAATAATAAAACAGCAGTTTATGTCTAAATTTGCTTATCCGTAGATAGAATAAATCTAGCCAGATGCATTTGACAAAATTAAACCTTTTAAATTTTAAAAATTTAACTTCGGCACAATTCGAATTTGATTCAAAAATTAATTGTTTTGTAGGTGCTAATGGCGTTGGTAAAACAAATGTATTAGATGCTATTTATTATTTATCGTTTACCAAAAGTTATTTTAATCCGAGTACCAATCAAGTTATCAATCATGATGCCGACTTTTTTGTGATTGAAGGTTCTTATAAAAAACAGAATCAGGATGAACAAATTGTTTGTAGTATTAAAAGAGGCCAGAAAAAAGTCGTCAAGCGCAATGGCAAAATTTACGATAAAATGCAAGATCATATTGGTTTACTGCCAGTTGTGATGATTTCGCCTGCTGATAGAGATTTGATTTCAGAAGGTAGCGAAGTCCGCCGTAAATTTATTGATAGTGTTATTTCACAATCCGATTTTAGCTACTTAAAAGCGCTCATTCAGTATAATAAAATAATATCGCAACGCAACCATCTTTTAAAATATTTTGCTGCCAATCATACCTTTGACGCGGTTAATCTAGAAGTTTACGACGATCAATTAAACCAATTGGGAACTGAAATATTTTTAAAAAGGCAACAGTTTTTAAGTGTTTTTATTCCAATCTTTAAAGAGCGCTACGGATTGATTGCCAATCATAAAGAATCGGTTGATTTGGCTTACGAATCTGATTTAGAAAAAGCCGATATGAAACAGCTGCTTAAAGAAAGTTTGGCAAAAGATAGGTTGTTTCAATTTACAACTGTAGGTATCCATAAAGATGATTTGCTATTTAAAATTGATGGTTATCCGATAAAAAAATATGGTTCACAAGGGCAACAAAAATCGTATTTAATCGCCTTAAAATTGGCGCAATTTGAATTTATAAAAGCCCTTACCAACGATGCACCCATTTTATTATTGGATGATATTTTTGATAAATTAGACGAAAATCGTGTTTTGCAATTAATCAGTTTGGTTAATAAAGATCATTTCGGTCAATTGTTTATTTCGGATACACATGCCGAACGTACCGAAAAGGTTATTAAACAAATCAATCAGACTTATAAAATGTTTAATTTAAGTTAATTAAGATGGCAAAACGGTTTTCGGATTCTAAATCTATCAAAGATTTGATGGGCGATTTTATCAAAGAAAATAATCTAACCAAGGGCTTTACACAAATACGTGTTGAAGAAGCTTGGTTAAGTGTGATGGGAGCAGGTGTTCAATCTTATACTACTTCAATAAAACTACAAAACGATACCTTAGTTGTTCATTTAAGTTCTTCTGTTTTACGTGAAGAACTCAGTTATGGCCTGGATAAGATCATTAAAATGATGAATGAGACTTTGGGCGATACTTTTATTAGTAAAGTGCGATTGGCTTAAAGTTTTTACCTCTTATTTCATTAAAAAAATTACTTCGTTATTACAAGAACCATATTGACGTAGTAATTTTTTACTTTTGTAAATACTAAATAGAGAGATTCTTCACTTCACCAGAATTACCATCGGGCAGTTTCAGAATGACAATTTAAAATTGTTCGCGTCCGGCAAAATGAAAAGCACCTTCAATAGCGGCATTTTCATCACTATCAGAACCGTGAACGGCGTTTTCGCCCATTGAGGTAGCGTATAATTTACGGATGGTGCCCGCGGCAGCATGAGCTGGATTGGTAGCGCCGATTAAAGTTCTAAAATCTTCAACAGCATTTTCTTTTTCTAAAATGGCTGCAACAATGGGTCCTCTTGTCATAAATTCTACCAATTCGCTAAAAAAAGGACGCTCTTTATGAACTTCATAAAAAGTTTCAGCATCTTTTTTTGTCATCTGTGTCATTTTTATCGCAACAATTCTAAAGCCGGCATTGTTTATCATTTCTAAAATAGCACCTATGTGACCGTTTTCAACGGCATCTGGCTTAAGCATTGTAAATGTTCTGTTTGTACGCATGGTTTATTTTTTAAAATTTTGGCAAAACTAGCTATTTTTAATGAGCCAGAAAACTAATTGCCATTAATATTGTTGCGAATAGCTTTGATAAAGCACATTGTTTAAGCCTTTAATTTCGAAAAGCGCCTTATGGTTTTTGAAATCGAATTTGATAATGCCAAAATTCTTTTGAGAAACAACTTCCGAAACACGAAACCGATTTGGTTCGCCACTATAATTGGAATAAGAATGTGTCAAACCACTTGAGGTAATATCAATTAATGGATAAGTCAGACTATCAACTTCAGTTTTAGATATTTCAGCAATATGGCGGTCGCCCGATAAAATGATGACCCCTTTTGCTTTTGAACGGACAATCATCAATTTTAATTTATCAACTTCGTGTGGCATATTTCCCCACGTTTCAAATCCGTGTTCACAGGATAAAAATTGGATACTGCTCTCAATCACATTAAAATCGGCTTTTGAGTTATCTAACTCTTGTTTTAACCATTGCCATTGTGATGCGCCAAGGATGGTTCCTTCGCCATATTTATTTGGAATATAGCGTTTGTTTCCGCTTGGATTTACTGTTAATGCTGTTCTAAAATAACGCGTGTCGAGCACGATGACTTTAATGCTGTGTGAGCCTACAGGATAGGTTTTGCTATAATAGATACCAGGACGGTGTCGTCTGACATCATTACTAGGAACATCCATAAAATCTAAAAACAATTGTTTTGCAATATCTTTCTCGGGATATTCTACACCGCCATCATTCACGCCATAATCGTGGTCATCCCAAGTACCAATTATGGGGACTTTTTTAGCGAAATTTTGATAAGCGGTATCGGCTTTTTGCTTGGCATAATTTTGTGCCATAAAAGCCATATCGTGTGTATCAGAATAAATAACATCGCCACCCCAAACCCAAACATCGGGTTTGTTTTTAACGATTTCTTTCCAAAGTTCGTTTGGAAGCACCTGATTGTTACACGATCCAAAAGATAAAGTGAAATCGGCATGTGCTGAAGGTAAAAAGTCAACAGTTTTTTCTTTTTGCCCAAGTTGACAGCTTAAAACAGCAAAAATAATAATGGTATAAATTAGTTTTTTCATCTAAAAATATTCAGGTAGTAAATATAGGCAACATTGCAAAAAAAAATACGATTTTATCCTATCTTTGCGCTTCTTATGACAGACAAAACTTT
>JAVHOP010000054.1:0-4860 GCA_036170135.1 Flavobacteriaceae bacterium
TAATAGAAATAAAATTTTATGAAAAAGAATATCTTAATTACCGGAGGTGCCGGATTTATTGGTTCGCATGTGGTGCGTTTATTCGTCAATAAATATCCCGATTATCATATTTTTAATTTGGATGCTTTGACTTATGCCGGTAATCTTGAAAATATCAAAGACGTAGAAAACGCACCTAATTACACGTTTTTAAAGGCTGATATTAAAGATATTTCGGCAATTAATGCCCTTTTTAAAATCCATCAATTTGACGCAGTTATACATTTGGCAGCCGAAAGTCACGTCGATCGCTCGATTGTTAATCCGAATGCATTTATAGAAACTAACGTGCTGGGTACTGCTAATTTATTAAATGCTTTCCGCCAGACTTGGCAAGATCACTATGCCGATAAATTGTTTTATCACGTCTCTACGGATGAGGTTTATGGCTCACTCGGCAAAACGGGCTTGTTTAAAGAAACTACTTCTTACGATCCACAATCGCCTTACGCTGCCTCAAAAGCTTCTTCTGACCACATGGTGAGATCGTTTGGAAATACCTATGGTTTGCCTTTTGTAATTAGCAATTGTTCAAATAATTATGGGGCCAATCAGTTTCCCGAAAAATTGATTCCGTTGTTTATTAATAACATTCAAAACGGTAAAGCACTGCCCGTTTATGGCGATGGTCAATACACGCGCGACTGGCTTTTTGTGGATGATCACGCTCAGGCGATTGACACTATTTTTCATCGATCAAAATTAGGCGAAACCTATAATATTGGTGGCTTTAATGAGTGGACAAACCTCGATTTAATCAAAATTTTATGTGCCTTGATGGATGAAAAACTTCATAAACCCAAAGGGACATCGGCAAAATTGATTACCTATGTAAAAGATCGCGCCGGTCATGACCGCCGCTATGCCATTGATGCTGCCAAACTGAATAAGGAATTAGGCTGGTATCCATCGGTTACGTTTGAAGAAGGACTATCAAAAACAATTGACTGGTATTTAGAAAATACGGTTTGGTTAAAAAATGTGACTTCGGGGGCGTATCAAGATTATTATCAAAAAATGTATAGCTCACACTAACTCCCCCAAAAGGGGGAGAACTCTTTTATTAAATGCAAGTTTGTTTAGATTCCTTTTAGCGCAGAATGACAAAAGGAATTATTTTTTTCCTAGCAAATCGCGAATTTCGGTTAGTAGTTGTTCGGTTGAAGGGCCTTTTGGCACTTCTGGTTTTGGAGCTTCGGGTTTCTTAGTGCGTTCGTAGGCTTTTAAAACCATAAAAATACAGAATCCAATAATCAGAAAATCGATAATGGTTTGTAAAAATGAACCATAATTAATAGTAACAGCTGGCAAAATGGTATCGCCTTCTTTTATGGCTTCCTTCATAACGAAGGTTAAATCGGTAAAGTTTACGCCGCCGGTTAAATAGCCAATTGGTGGCATCAATACATCTTTTACAAGTGATGAAACTACTTTTCCGAAAGCACTACCAATAATTACAGCAGTGGCTAAATTAATGATGTCGCCTTTTAATAAAAAGGTCTTGAAGTCTTTTAAAAATCCCATGATAATTTATTTAGTTGGTTAATGATGACGAATATACAAAAATTAGCTAATTATTCGCTCCACGCGTTGCGAAATTGCGGTCAACAATTCATAAGGTATGCTGCCCTGCTTTTGCGCTAAATCTTCGATATGCTCCTGATTTTTAAATACTAAAACCTCATTTCCTTCGGCGCAGTCAAGATTGGTAATATCTACCATCAACATATCCATACAAACATTGCCAACAATAAATGCTTTCTGATTATTGATAAAAACGTAACCTTTGCCATTGCCCAATTGCCTTGAAATACCATCGGCATGACCGATAGGAATCGTAGCAGTTTTTAAATCGGCTTTAGCAAAATAGGCGCGGTTATAGCCAACACTATCACCCGCTTTAAGATGGTGAATTTGTGAAATTTTCGATTTTAACACGCCCACCAATTTGAGCTGATTAGTGATATTATGGTCATTTCCAAACCCATATAAGCCAATGCCAATGCGCACCATATCAAATTGTGCTTCGGCATAATTAATAACGCCCGAGGTATTTAACAGATGAAAAAGTGGTTTATATGGCAGTTGTTTTTCGCATGGTGAAATAATATTTTTAAACTTTTGAATCTGATTTTCGGTAAATTCCCTTTCAGATAAATCTTCGCTGGCAGCCAAATGCGAGAATACCGAAGCTACCTTTACAGAAGGCGATTTATTTACTTGGCCAAAAACAGCTTCCGCTTGAACGCAATCAAATCCTAAACGATTTAAACCCGTATTAAATTTTAGATGAATGGGGTAATTTGTAAGTTGTTTTAGATGGGCAAAATCAATAAAAGCATCCAAAATTTTTTGGTTGTAAATAGTGGGTTCTACCTGATATTTTAAGACAAATTCAAACTGATTTATTTGCGGATGCAAAATTAAAATAGGCAAAGAAATACCGGCTTGTCGCAAACTTACCGCTTCTTTTACATAAGCTACCGCAAAATAATCGGCTCCTATTTTTTCAAGATGTCTAGCAATAGCAACCGATTCAGAGCCATAGGCAAAAGCCTTAACCACCCCTAATATTTTTGTTTGAGGCTTTAACCGCCCTTTAAAAAAATTAAAATTGTGTTGTAAAGCGTCTAAGCTAAACTCTAACACCGTGGCGTGATTGGTCATTTATTTTTAGCTTTATGGTCATTGTTTGGATTCATCGCTTTAAAATAAGCGGCTCTACTCAAGGGTTCATATTCTTGCACTTCGCCAAGTAAAACTAAGTCGTCGTTTTGCACAATACGATGGCTGTAATGCGCCAAGTTTCCGGTTTTGGTACATACGGCGTGAACTTTGGTAACATATTCGGCTGTAGCCATCAGGGCAGGCATCGGTCCAAAAGGATTTCCTTTAAAATCCATATCCAATCCGGCGACAATGACGCGAACACCACGATTGGCTAATTCATTACAAACACGTACAATTTCATCATCAAAAAATTGCGCTTCGTCAATACCAACAACATCTACATCGGTAGCTAAAATAGGAATGTTAACCGCAGCCGTTACAGGTGTAGAGCGAATTTGATTGGCATCATGACTCACCACCATTTCATCATCGTAGCGTGTGTCGATAGCAGGTTTAAAAATTTCGACTTTCTGCTTGGCAAATTGTGCGCGTTTTAAACGTCTAATCAACTCTTCGGTCTTCCCGGAGAACATAGAGCCACAAATGACTTCTATCCAGCCAAATTGTTCGTTCTGATTTACTGTATTTTCAAGAAACATTTTGTAAATTTCAAGCTTGTAAAGGTTAGCTGTCTTTTTTGGATCAGACATTGCTACAAATTTATAAAATAAAACCTCAAACGTGAATTTAAACTGACATCTTATGCAAAAAAAAAGTGAAGAGAAACTTAAAAGCCTTGCAATACGTATTTTAACGCTTAAAGCGGATGCTGATATCAATTTACTTAAAACAGAAACACAACAGCTTTACGAAGAATTATGCGTGCTAGAATATCTTATAAACCTGCCAAGACAAACACCTGAAGTTGACATTGAAGCCAAAATGCCAGATGTGACGCCTATGATAAAAGAAGTTGAACCCTCTGAAAAAATAGAGCCAGAAGTTGAACTTTCTACAAAAACAGAACCAGAAATTGAGCATTTTGCATTGTTTTCTATAGAAGATGAAATTGGCGTTGATGCCAATTTTGAAGATATTTTTATTAAAAAGGAAACACCAATTTCTACTCAAAGTCCCGTTTCAACAATTGACGAGCCAACAACTTTAAAAGATAAAATTGAGGCTGCCAAGCAAGCTGAAATTTCAAATCTATTTAATGAACCCATTGCAAAAAATTTAGAAACAAAAGCGGGTGCTGATGTTCAAACTAAAATGAACCGATCTTTAAACGATAAAATAAATCAGCAGTTTATTGCGGTAGATCTAAACGACCGCATTGCATTTGTAAAACATTTATTTGACAACAGTCAAGAAGATTTTAACCGCGTTTTATCACAATTAAATAGTTTTGAAAACGAAATAGAAGCCAAAGATTTTCTACTAAATCACGTCAAACCTGATTATTCTTGGGGTGGCAAAGAATTGTACGAAGAAAGACTCCTTTTTTTGATTGAACGCAAATTTATGTAATGCCGGCATCGGCACTATTAAATATCGACCTGCTTGAAATTGAATTAAAAAAAAGGCTGATTTATCCGTATTATTGGGGACGAATTCAAAATAATGATTGGGATAAAACAACGTCTTTTATTTATAGCACAAACAATTTTGATGATTTAATCATACAAATCAACAAGCATTTTAAACAATTAAAACGCGAAACCGCTTTTGACGACTTTTTTAATTACACCCTAAATCGCTGGTACAACTTTTGGTCGGCAAGGGGAGTAGAACACCTATTTACCACCTTGCCAAAAGTCACTGCAAATAGCGATAAATACGATAAACAAATCGATTTTTGGATTGAAGGCATTCCGTTTGATCACAAAACGAGCGTTTATCCTAAAGGTTATAACAAGTCGATTGAAGAAGCGTTGAAAAAGCCTGCCGATTTAGCGTATTGGCTGTATCAAAACCAAAGTCATCAAGGGCGCGAGCACTTTAAAAATCGTTTATTTGTGTTGTTGTATCAAAAAAATGGACAACATTGGCAATTAAAAGCCGAGCTGAATTTAATTAAACTAGCGGTTGAAAAATACGTCAAAAACTTTAAGGCAGAGAACTTAATAAATTATAGTTTTGAGGGCGAAAAGAATCAGACTTTAACGGATGTTATTTTTATAATAAAATGAATTATATCGGCTCTAAAAA
>JAVHOP010000054.1:4960-14867 GCA_036170135.1 Flavobacteriaceae bacterium
AGCGGTTCAAAACGTCGCTATTTTAGCGATGAAAACGGACTGAAAATTGATGCCATCCGCCAAGAGCTAGAAAAAATAAGACCAAAAATAAACGATGGCGTTTATTATTTTTTATTGGCATCGTTGCTTGAAAGTGCCGATAAAGTTGCAAACACAGCAGCCGTTTACGGCGCATTCTTAAAGCATTTAAAAGTTTCGGCTCAAAAAACCTTAGTATTAAAACCTGCTAAATTCGAGGTTTGCAACCAGACAAATAAAGTTTATAACCAAGATAGTAACCAATTAATTAAAAGCATTTCGGGCGATATTTTGTACCTCGATCCGCCTTATAATAGTCGGCAATACGGTGCCAATTATCATTTGTTAAACACCATCGCTCATTATCAAAAGTTTATCCCGAAAGGCATTACCGGCTTGCCCGATTATCAAAAATCGGATTATTGCAAAAAAGATCAAGTGTTAAAAAGTTTTGAAGACTTAATTAAGCTAGCCCAATTTAAATTTATATTTTTGAGTTATAATAATGAAGGTTTAATGCCAGAAGAAGCCATTAAAAAAACAATGAAAAACTACGGACATTTTCAACTAGAAAAGCAAACATATCAACGCTTTAAAGCAGATAAAACCGAAAGCAGAAACCATAAAGCTACACAAACAACCGAATATTTATACCTATTAGAAAAACGATGAAAGCAGCAGCATTTAACAACTTATTTGATAAAGTTATTGCCAAATACCATGTAAAAGACAGCGTTGACCAACCCTTTAGCAATCCATTTAAAACCGTTGGTTTAGAACAGTTACTGTACAGAAAATGCTGGATTGATACCGTACAATGGCACTTTGAAGACATTATCCGTTTACCGGATATCAACCCCATTGAAGCCTTGACTTTAAAACGAAAAATTGATAAATCAAACCAAGATCGCACCGATATGGTTGAATATGTTGACAGTTATTACCTCGATTTATACAAAGATGTCGTCATAAAATCAGATGCCACCATCAATACCGAAAGTCCGGCTTGGGCGATAGATCGCCTATCGATTTTAGCGCTTAAGATTTATCACATGAAAGAGGAAGCCTATCGCGTAAGCGCTTCAAAAACACATCGCGAAAGCTGCCAAACCAAGCTTAATATTTTATTGGAACAAAGACAAGATTTATCAACCGCCATAGATGATTTAATTGCCGATATTGCCTCAGGTAAAAAATATATGAAAGTTTACAAGCAGATGAAAATGTACAATGACGATTCATTAAACCCAATGCTTTACAATAAAAAATGAAACCGTTTAAGCTAGTCTATTTTAGTATTTTATTCTTATTTATTGGATTTGCAAGTTGTAAATCTATTGAAATTCCGACTTATACCAGTCAGCAAACCCCAGCTATACCAGACTATAATAATCCCGAAAATTGGGCAATTTTACCCTCAACGTATCCCGATAATTTAAAACATTGGCAAACTGCAAATTCGTTACAGGCTGATGTGTTTTATATTTACCCAACCCTAAATGTTGAAGACGCCGATTTGCGTTGGAATATTCCTATATCCGACAAAATCCAACAAAACAAGGTGTTAAATACAGCGGTTTTTTTTCAGGCTTCGGCGTTTTTAAATGCCGGAACGCTTTACGTCCCCTATTACCGCCAAGCGCATTTACGTTCCTATAATCAGTATCAAAATGGTGGAAAAGAAGCTTTAGATTTGGCTTACGCCGATGTCAAAGCAGCTTTTGAAATCTATTTGAAAAAATATAATAACGGTCGCCCCATTATTATCGCTTCTCATAGTCAAGGCACTACACATGCTATCCGGTTATTACAAGAATTCTTTGATGATAAACCTTTGCAAAAACAATTGGTAGCGGCTTATATTCCGGGAATTGCCATCAAAAAAGATGCTTTTAAAACCGTTAAATTGATGATAAAACCAGATCAAACTGGTGGTTTTGTAACGTGGAATACCTATAAAAGGAATTATTATCCAAAAACTTATGAGCAATGGTTTAAAGGTAAAGCAGTTAGCAATCCGATAACTTGGAATACAGACACTACTTCGGCGCGAAGCAATCACAAAGGTTTTTTATATAGTAATGGCAAAATGTATAAACAAGCCTTGCAAGTTGAAGTTAAAGATGGTTTGTTATGGACCAGCTTACCTCATTTTCCGTATCGCCTTTTTGCCATCAATAAAAAACGTTACCACGCCGGTGATATCAACTTATTTTGGCAAGATATTAATAACAACGCCGTTTTGCGAGTGCAATCATATTTAAAAGCACGTTGAAATTTAGATTTAATATTGGTTATTAATAGGTTACTTTTACTTAAACATTAATAATATCAACCGATGAGTCAGGCAATTTCTATTCCGAATGAAATAATCATTAATAAAATTTATTTAATTAGAGGTCAAAAAGTTATGATTGATAGAGATTTAGCTGAACTTTATGGTGTAGAAACAAAAGCATTAAAACAAGCTGTAAAACGTAATCTTGATATTTTCCCAAAGCATTTTATGTTTGAATTATCAAAAGATGAAAATGAATTTTTGAGGTCACAAATTGTGACCTCAAAAAAAGGAAGCGGTGGCTCAAGGTATTTACCAATGGTCTTTACCGAACACGGCGTTTTACAATTAGCCCAAGTGCTAAGAAGTAAAAGAGCAAGATTAATGAGTATTCGTATTACAGAAATTTTTATCAAGATGCGAGAAATGTTGGTTGATAACTTAAACATTAAACTAGAAATAGAAGAAATTAAGAAAAAACTATCTAATCAAAATAAAAATATTGAATTGGTTTTTAGTTATTTAGATGAATTAATTGATAAAAAAGAAAAACCAAGAACTAAAATAGGTTATAAAAAATAAGTGATTAGATAAAAAATTTGCGCGGATTATAGATCCGCGCAGTCTAGAATAAATCAATTCTTTGATAAGGTAAAATCTAGATTGTATCAAAACTCAAAACGCAATGGCAACACCTATTCCTTTTCTAGAATATTATTTTCCTGATTCACATCAGCCATCAATTTACTTGGGTCTAGTTCAACTTTTTTAACCGATTTAGTCACTTTAAATGAATAGCTTGGATACGCCCACGCCCAATCTGGTAAAATGGTAGCAGTTGTTGGTTTGTGTCCGTACTGCATACGTAGCGGAATGTTAAAATTTTCTGAGCTGCCATCCACGTAAGTGATACGCACATCAATAGGCATTGGCATCGTGCCAACGCGTTCTAGAGTAACGGTATTATTGTCAACAGATTTTACGCCATAATCAATTGGATGGGTAGTATTAACCCATTCGTTTAAATACCAAGCCAATTGCAATCCCGAGGTTTTTTCAGCTTCGTGGATGATAGCATTTGGTGTAGGATGTTTCATTTTCCAATTGGCGTAATAATTTTTTAAGGTCAGCATTAAATTATCCCAGCCAATGATATAACCGAGTTGCGATAAAAAAACTTCACCGTTAACATAACTAGCCATGCTATAAGCCATATTGGTGTTGTAACGGTCGCTATGCGTACTTAAAGGCTCTTGTTTCCCAGAATTTACAAGATAATAATAGGTGTTGTATGTTCTTGCAAACGGATTTTCAACAGGTTTTTCGCTAAAAGAATTTCCAGCCATAGCCGAAATAAATGAGGTAAAACCTTCGTCCATCCACGGATGTTCACTTTCGTTAGTTGCCAAAGCAAATTGAAACCACGAATGTGCCATTTCGTGACGCATGGTTCCGGCAATATCTCTTAAATCATCGCCACCGGTAATCAAAGTACACATAGCGTATTCCATGCCGCCATCGCCACCCTGAATAATAGAATATTGTCTATAGGGATAAGCGCCAATAGTGGTGTTGTAATAAGTCATCGTTTTAACGGCATCGTCTTCCATTGTTTTCCAATTGGCGACAACTTTTGGGTCGTTTTTAAAGAGAAAATGTAAGGTTGCCCCGTTTGGCACTTGCTTGGTATCGTGGATATAATTTGGGTCGGCAGCCCAAGTAAAATCGTGTACGTTAGGCGCAATAAAATGCCAAGTTAGTTTGTTACCTTTTTGTTTCTTTACCTTTTCGGATGGATTTTCGTAACCGTGACCAACTTCTTGCGGATTTTGCAAATAGCCACTTCCACCAACGGTATAATTTTTATCAATATGAAGCGTCACATCAAAATCGCCCCACACGCCGTGAAATTCACGAGCAATATATGGATCGGCATGCCAACCTTCATAATCATATTCGGCTAATTTTGGATACCATTGACTCATTGAAAGCGCCACACCATCGGCATTATTGCGACCGGAACGACGAATTTGAACGGGAACTTGTCCTTTAAAAATCATTGACAATGTGGTGCTGCTATTGGGTTGAATAGCGGTGTTTAATGTCACTTTTAGAACGGTACCGGTTACTTCAAAAGGGACAATTTTACCATCTTGGAGCAAACTCACTACTTTTAAAAAACCAATTTCATTGGGTTGTAATTTTGCAATACGACTTTGGTAAACAGGATTTTCTTTTGTACCCAAATTAGTGACCATTCGGCTATCTGGATCGACAATATTTTGAAGGCGAATATCCATTTCTGACCCTGGTTGAAAAGCATTTGGATATAAATGGTAAAATACTTTATCTAAAACATCGGGTGAATTATTGGTATAGACTAGGGTTTGTGTTCCGTTATATTGATAATTTTCAACATTCATATCAATATCCATCGTATAATAAACTTTTTGTTGCCAATAGCTACTGTTTTGTGATTGACCAAGTGAAACAAAACATAAGATAAAAAGGATAGAAAAGTACTTTTTCATTGGTTTTAAATTTAAAATTAAATAATAGGCTGTCTTAAAAGTGAAAAATCCCTTTTTATATGAAAACTAAATTCATAAATTATTGAGATTTTTCGTCAAAAACTCAAAAATGACACTTTTATACACAGCCTCTAATATGTTTGAGGCTAATAATTATTTGCCGTTAACCATTTGATCTGCCATACGCAAGGCATTATAAGCATTTACAATACGGCCAGAAACTGACAAATTAGCAAACGACATTTTTTTACCTTTTCCGCCTGGCAATAAAACTTCTTGTTCTACTTTAATACCCGAATTCATCAGAATATGTTTTACTTGAGGTGCTGTTAATTTTGGATAATAAGAGCGAATTAAAGCGGCAACACCAGCAACTTCAGGCGAAGCCATTGAGGTGCCATCAAAATATTCATAGTTATTATTAGGAATAGTAGAATAAATTTGGACTCCTGGTGCAAAAACATCGACGTTTATTTTGCCGTAATTTGAAAAATTTGCAGGCAAGTTTTCATCAAAACTTGGACTTAAAGCGCCTATAGTTATCATATTATCGGCAATTTCAGAAACCCAATCAGGTGCATCATTGGGAAAATTATTTATCTTATCATTATCGGCGGCATCATTACCTGCGGCGTGAACTAAAAGAACATCTTTGCTGGCAGCATATTTTATAGCATCAAAAACCCACTGACTTTGTGGAGAATAACCTTTGCCAAAACTCATATTTATCACTTTAGCACCATTGTCAACGGCATAACGGATTCCATTTGCAACATCTTTATCATATTCATCACCTTCTGGAACCGTTCTAACAGCCAAAATTTTTACATTATTGGCAACGCCATTTATACCTTTCCCATTATTTCTAATAGCAGCAATAATTCCAGAAACATGAGTTGCATGTTGTTCAATACTTTTATCGCCAATAACATCATTATCGCCATAAATTTTTGGGGTGTTAACTTCATAATCATCACCTAGTTTACGACCGTTGTAATTTAAGTTGTAATAATAATTTAATTGACCATCTAGGTAATCTTTATAACCCATTAAGCCTTTAATATCAGCGCCTCTTTTAAAGATTCCGTTTAAAATAAGGTTTTTAGCTTTAAGCATGTTGTCGTCTTCGGTGTTAAAAGCTTCTAAGTCGTCGGCAGTAAGATCGTCTTTATTCAATGCTTTTTTAAGGCTATTGTAATTATCAACCAACATATCAATATATGTTTTTTGAGGAGTAAATCCATTTACTTTGGCATCAAAAACCTTAATCATTTCTTGATAATTGGCAAAATCTTTTTTATCGGCTAGAGCGATATCAGCTTCGGCTTTACCATCAAAACGTGGTTTTAATTTTTTAAGTAAACGTGTCAATTCGATATTTTCATGAAGTGTTTTTCCTAAAAAATTCCAACCGTGAATGTCGTCGATAAATCCATTTTTATCGTCGTCGATGCCATTGCCAGCAATTTCTTTTGGGTTAGTCCAAGCATTAGCTTGCAAATCTTCGTGTTCAATATCATCACCAGAATCAACCACGCCAACAATAACGGTAACGCCTTTTTTATCGGCTAGAAATTGATAAGCTTTATCTAGGCTCATCCCAGGAATGGTATCGGTCATTAAATCGGCGTGTGCCCAATTTTTCTGTTGGTCTTCGGTTAAAGGAGCTTTTTTAGCTGTTAAAGTAACGGTGTTATTTAAAGGTTGTGGCACAGGCGTTTTTATTACCGAACTACAACTTGTCATGGCAATAGCCAATGACATCGCAAATATTGATTTAATAAATTTCATAGGATAAGATTAGTTAAAAATTTCATTAAAAGTAAAAGTGTTTTTAAGGCGGATGCCTTTGTCTGTATGTTGAACCGTACAAAGTTGGTTTACGGCATCGTGTTCTAAAAAGAGGTAATAATTTTCGTCGGCAACTTTGTTTAAAAACGCTGCTTTTTCATCCATAGTTAAAAGCGGACGTGTGTCGTAACCCATGACGTAGGGCAGTGGAATATGCCCAACGGTTGGCAACAAATCGGCTACATAAACGATGGTTTTATCGCGATATTTGATATGCGGAATCATTTGTTTATCGGTATGTCCGTCGGCAAAAAATACATCAAAGCCCAAGGGCGTATTTTTAGAAAAATTTCCAACGGTAGGGAGGTCTAAAAAATTTAATTGACCGCTCGCCTGCATGGGATGTATATTTTCTGTTAAAAAGGATGCTTTTTCACGCGGATTTGGTTCTGTCGCCCATTTCCAATGACCTTTATTACTCCAAAATTTGGCATTTTTAAAAGCAGGTTCATAATTGGAGTGATCTTTATTCCATTGAACACTACCGCCGCAATGGTCAAAATGCAAATGCGTTAAAAACACATCGGTAATATCATCGCGGTGAAAGCCGTATTTTGCTAAAGATTTATCTAAAGTAAAATCACCGAACATAAAATAATAGCTAAAAAACTTATCAGATTGTTTGGTTCCGGTACCAGTATCTATTAAAATTAAGCGGTTGCCGTCTTCAATAAGCATACAGCGCAATGCCATATCGATAAGGTTATTACTGTCGGCAGGATTGGTTTTTTGCCAAATGGATTTTGGCACAACGCCAAACATAGCACCTCCATCGAGTTTAAAATTGCCAGTTTCTATTGGATAAATTTGCATAAAGGTTTATAAAGTAACACAAATATAGTTTTTTTAGATTCTCGGTAAAAACAAAAAACACTATTTGTATATATTTAACAAATAGTGTTTATTGAAGAGGCGACGAGCGGATTCGAACCGCTGTACGAGCTTTTGCAGAGCTCTGCCTAGCCACTCGGCCACGACGCCTTATTTTGAAAGCGCAAATTTAAGTAAATTTTTTTTGTAAGCAATTAATACCCGATACTATCTTGCTTTTTTTCTAAGATGTAAAAATCGGTTAGCAATCTGCTGTTGCCTTTTCCCAATTTGTTGACCATATAATTTAAATCGTAATGATCTTTTAAAATGATATGATATTTTTTTTTATAGGCGATAGGCAGGCTGTCTTGAGTGATTAATCCTAAAGTATCTAATGGCGAAACTTCGTCAATATCTTTAAAGGTATCTATGGGTTCGCCATATTCCCATAATAATTCTGGTGCGATGTAACCTTTTACAAAGACGGGAACTGATTGCATTTGTGGTAATTGTTTTACTTGACTGATGTTCTTAAAATTAGGATTATTGTAAAAGCTCTTTAAAAGCGGCAATCCAAACAACATAATACTGCACATAAGAGCTACGCTAGCAAAAAAACTTTTCTTGTAATTGCTTTGCCAAAGGCTTTTAATTAAAATAACGCCAATTGAAAATAAGACCATTAAGACCAATCCAAAATTTATGGGATGCTCCGATAAAATTTGACGATATTTTAAAAGCCCTAAAAGAGGAAGTGCAAAACAAATCAGCGCTAATAATCCAAATCCAAAATTGGCAATAAGCTTATCATATCTTGGCAAATTTTTAGCTTTAGTAACTAGATAATTCAAATAAAAACTGGTATTTAAAGCCAAAGGAATTAACACAGGCAATAAATACCGAGGTTTTTTTTCGGGAATCAATGACAATAAAATAACGGCACTCACAGTCCAAATGATACTAAAGCGATAAGCTTTTATATTTGCAACACGACTTTTAATAAAGGGATACACCAGTCCGATAAGGGCAAAAAACGCCCATAAACCAGACTGTGTAAAGAAATTCCAGTAATAATACCAAGGCCTCACATTCCGATTGCTCCACGCAACAGTTTCTTTGACGGCGATACTTCTAAGAGATTGAGCATCGGTTATATAAATATAAATAATCCACCAACTGCCAATAATTACGGCTAAAATCATGGCCAAAAAGATGGGTTTCAGTTGTTTAAAAAAGCCTTTAAAATGATGGCTCACAGCATAAGCAAGCACAAAAGGCAAAAACAAAGCGTATAACGAAATAGGTCCTTTACTCAAAATCGATAAGCCCATAAAAAATCCAGCTAATAGTGCATTTTGGTACTGAGGTTTGTTTTTCTTAAGCGTTTTGTAAACGTATAAAATAGAAAGCATCATAAAACTATGTGCAAAAATATCCCATTGCGCTTCGCGACCAGAAAAAACAATATAAAACGAAGTAGCTAAAATAAGGCTGCTCACTAAAGCGTGAAAATGATTTCTAACTACCAAATTCATCAGTTTAAAACTGGAAAAAATCAGAATAATTGCCATAATAATTGCTGGCAAACGCAAACCGTAAAGGTTGGTTTTTCCAAAAATAGCCATCGCAATAGCGTTAAGCCACGTTGGTAGTGGTGGTTTTTCGTAACGCGGTTCGAGGTTTAAAGTAGTGTGAAGCCAGTTGCTGTTGGTAAGCATTTCGCGGGCGCTAATAAAATTACGCGCCTCCATAATGTTTACATAAACCACGTCGAGGTTAGATGCAAACACTAGCACACAAACCAAAAATAACCAAAACGTGTATTTTTTAGGCATTTTAAAAATCTTTTCTCGATTTCTTTAAAATAACACTTACCAGAGCCACATTACCACCAATTGGGGGATTGATTTTAGAAACGTTCACTTTGGCTTTTTTAACTATCTTAATTTCATTAAAAATGCGATCGATGATGCGTTTGGCGACTTGCTCTAAAAGCTTGGCGCGAATAGCCATTTCTTGCTTTACAATTTTGTTAAGATAAACATAATCAACGGTATCTGCTAAATCGTCTGATACGGATGATTGACTTAAATCGGCTTTAACCGAAACATCTACACGATATTCAGAGCCTATTTTTCCTTCCTCTACCAAACAACCGTGGTAAGCATAAACGCGAATATTGCTGACTTTTATAAGACCCAAAATAAGATGATTTGATGCTCAAAAATACAATAAACATTTTAATTGCTTATTGTGATATTAGTAACTATTAAGCACCATAATTTAAAATGCTTAAAAACATATAAAGTCATTTTACCTTACAATGATACTTTTTAAGCAGAAATTCACTGTATTTTTTTAGAAATATTTTCACTTTTTCTTCAAAATAATGTTGTCTTTTTTTTGAAATTTTCAT
>JAVHOP010000055.1:0-14673 GCA_036170135.1 Flavobacteriaceae bacterium
TTAAATCGGATAAATTTTGGTTGACTGAAGCGTATTTTTATTTGGTTTGGTATCTTTGCATATTATAAAATTTTGACGATGATTAAATCAACTGTTGCCGCTTTACTAAATGGTGAAAATTTATTACAAAATATTAACATAAATGGTTGGGTTAGAACCTTTAGGAGCAATCGCTTTATTGCATTAAACGATGGTTCTACCATCAATAATATTCAATGTGTTTTAGATTTCGATAATTTTGATGAAACGACTTTAAAACGCATCACTACCGGAGCGGCAATAAATGTTAAAGGCACATTAGTTGAAAGTTTAGGCAAGGGTCAAAAGTTTGAAATTCAAGTATCTGAATTAATTATATTGGGAGATTGTAATCCAGAAGCATATCCCATTCAGCCAAAAAAACACAGCTTTGAATTTTTGCGAGAAAACGCACATTTGCGTATAAGAACAAACACCTTTAGCGCGGTAATGCGCTTGCGCTCGGCTTTGGCTTTTGCCGTTCATCAATATTTTACACAAAACGGATTTTATTATTTTAATGCCCCAATAATTACTGGTTCAGATGCCGAAGGTGCTGGCGAAATGTTTAAGATAAGTAATCTCGACTCTAAAAAACCGCCTCTAACAGAAAATGGGGAAGTAGATTACAACCAAGATTTTTTTGGAAAACAAACTAATCTTACCGTTTCTGGTCAGCTTGAAGCCGAAACTTACGCCCTGGCATTGGGTAAAGTTTATACTTTTGGGCCTACTTTTAGAGCAGAAAATTCGAATACAACACGTCATTTAGCAGAGTTTTGGATGATTGAACCCGAAGTTGCTTTTAATGATTTAGAAGATAATATGGATTTAGCCCAAGATTTTATCCAATATACCTTAAAATATGTTTTAGATCATTGCCAAGATGATTTAGACTTTTTAAACCAGCGTTTGGCCGACGAAGAAAAAACAAAACCAGCTCAAGAACGAAGTGAAATGACCTTGTTAGAGAAGCTTCATTTTGTTGTGGATAATAATTTTAAGCGTGTTAGTTATACCGAAGCTATTGACATTCTTAAGAATTCATCCCCAAATAAGAAGAAGAAATTTCAATACCCAATTAATGACTGGGGAGCCGATTTACAGAGCGAACATGAACGCTTTTTAGTTGAAAAACACTTTAAATGTCCCGTAATTTTATATGATTATCCTGCCGAAATTAAGGCTTTTTATATGCGTTTAAACGAGGATGGCAAAACGGTACGCGCTATGGATGTGCTGTTTCCAGGAATTGGAGAAATAGTGGGTGGCTCGCAACGCGAAGAACGTCTCGATGTATTAACACAAAAAATAAAAGCGTTAGGTATTGATGAAAAAGAGCTGTGGTGGTATTTAGATTTAAGAAAATTTGGCACCTGTGTTCATAGTGGTTTTGGTCTCGGATTTGAACGCTTAGTTCAATTTGCTACTGGTATGGGAAATATTAGGGATGTGATTCCATATCCAAGATTTCCACAAAACGCCAATTTTTAGACAACTATAACCCATTATTAGCGGGTTTTTAATTACAAATATCCTTAACATTTTAAATTAAACTAAAATTGTATTTTTACAACTATTAAGTTAAAAAACGATGCTCAAACAGCGATTACAACAAAAATTATTACAAAAATTATCGCCTCAGCAAATTCAGTTGATGAGACTTATTCAACTTCCTACACAAGCATTTGAGCAAAAATTAAAACAAGAAATTGAAGAAAACCCAGCTTTAGAGTCAAGCAATGAAAACGATTTTGAAGATGAACCATTTAGCGATGACTTTGAAAGTGACCGCGATTTTGATGATAGTGATTCTGAAATAAATGTTGATGAGTATTTGAGCGATGACGAATTTCCAAATTATAGACTACAAGAAAATAACTTTAACGATGATGAAGAAAAGGACATCCCATTTGCTTCAGGAAAATCGTTTAATCAGTATTTACAGGAGCAATTAAACACTTTAAGTTTATCGGATTTAGATTTTCAGGTCGCCTATTTTTTAGTTGGCAGCATTGATGATAATGGCTATTTAAGACAATCTATAGAGGATATTGTTGACGATTTAGCTTTTTCTCAAAATATTTCGACAACCGTTAAAGAAGTTGAAAAGGTTTTAAATATCATTCATCAATTAGATCCTGTTGGAGTTGGTGCAAGAAATTTAAGAGAATGTTTGTTAATTCAATTAAAACATAAAACCAAAACCGATGCCAGGCAATTAGCTATTAACATTTTAAATGATTCTTTTGATGAATTTGTTAAAAAACATTTTGATAAATTGATGTTGATACATCAAATTACAGAAGAAGAGCTAAGAGATGCTATCAAAGAAGTTGCTTGCTTAAATCCAAAACCTGGAGGAAATTTTATTGATAACTCAAAATCAAACTCACAAATAACTCCAGATTTTACAATAACTATTGAAGAAAATAAACTGGTTTTACAACTTAATAATCGCAACGCACCCGAACTACATATTTCTAATGAATATCATAATTTATTAAAAGGTTATCAAGAATCAACCAATAAAAGTAAGTCACAAAAGGAAGCTGTATTTTTTGTAAAACAGAAATTAGATGCCGCAAAGTCATTTATTGATGCTGTTATACAACGTCAGCAAACACTTTTTATAACGATGAATGCCATCATGAATTATCAGAAGGACTATTTTTTAACTGGTGATGAGCAAAATTTAAAACCCATGATATTAAAAGATATTGCCGAAGCTATTAATATGGATATATCTACAATTTCAAGGGTGGCAAATAGCAAATATGTCGACACCCCTTACGGGACAAAATTGATTAAAGAATTTTTTTCGGAATCTATGAAAAATGAACAAGGTGATGATGTCTCTACTAAAGAAATTAAAAAAATACTTCAAAATTTGATTGAACAAGAGAATAAATCTAAACCACTAACCGATGGTAAATTAGCAAATTTATTGTTGATAAAAGGTTACCCAATTGCCAGACGAACTATTGCAAAATATAGAGAACAGCTTGATTTACCAGTCGCCAGATTAAGAAAAATATTATAATTTTGATTAAAATTTCGAAATACATTTCAGTTCTACTCCATCCCATTTTATTGCCAACATTGGCAACTATATTATTTCATCTTATTTCTCCATTTCATTACGAGCTTTCTAAAATATACTTTATAATAAGTTTGGTATTTTTATTATCATATATTTTACCACTGTTGCTATTAATTTTTTATAAAAGAATTAAAATAATATCCAATTTTAATATTAGTAAAACTAGAGAACGGAAAGTTCCACTTTTAAGCTTTATGTTTATCAGTTTTTTTTTAGGGAGTTTTATACATGCAATTTTAGATTACAATGCCTTGAGTATTTTTTTCTTTGGTAGTCTAATTGCCTTGGGAATGACTTATTTACTGCTTTTATTAAATTTCAAAACGAGCCTTCATTTAATTGGGATGAGTGGATTTACTGCTTATTTGATTATATTGAGCTTGTATTTTAATACCAATCTTATAAGTTTTATTGCATTGTTTATTTTTTTAACAGGAATATTAGCAACAGCAAGATTAGTTTTGAAGTCACACTCGCCGATGGAGATATTAGTAGGGATTATTTTTGGAGCTAGTGGTGTATTTCTTTCGGCTTCAATCTTTCTAAAATAAAAAAGGCTGCCATTTTAAGGCAGCCTTTTCAAAAAACTTGTATTTTCTAATTATTCAATTCTTTCCTAGGATCTGTTCCTTTATGAGTTGCATAATTAATTTTTAATGCGTTGATATCTCTCAATTCAATTTTAATATCAGATATAATTCCCATATTAGCTTCTTCATCAGCTTTGATTGAAGTGGTCATATAAGGTATTTCTTCTTCTCTTTTAGAAGCTCTTTCTGCTAAAATAAAACTTTTAATATCACTTACATCAGCAAATTTATCATTCAATTGAATTTTATCTGTATTGCCATATTTTGCTCTATATTTCATTTTTGGTTTTCCCACATAAATATAGCTCACTAAGTTTTTACGTTCAAGTTTTTGAACTTCGGTAGCGGTTGGAACACGAACATCAATTAAAGGATCTGTTTCACGCATAACAGTAGTTACCATAAAAAAGAATAATAGCATAAAAACAATATCTGGCAATGATGCTGTAGATATGGCTGGCATTCCTTTTTTCTTTTTTGCGAATTTAGACATAATTTAAAATGAGTTTATGATTTATTTGGTTCTGCCTCAGAAATAATTTGAGGATAAGCATCTTTTACAACTTTTTGTTGATCTGCATTTAGTTCTTCAAAATGTCTGCCGTATTTTTTTAGTGAAAATCGGTCTCTAATTTCAGAATAAGCTGCAACCAATTCATTTTGAACAGCAATGTAAGTTTTATAAGAGGTTCCTCTGTCATTTTGTAATGAAATAATTGCTTTGCTTGGGTTGTCAGAAGAATTTGGGTCTTTGTCTCCTTCGCAATAACTACAATCATTTTTCTCAGTTCCATCAGTTATAGTTCCACCGCCATTATCAATAAATTTTTTAGCAGCATCTCTTAAGTCTTTAACGTTCATAATGCTTCCTTCAACAAATAACATATTGTTTCTATTGATTGTCACTTCAAATATATTTCTTTCTTTAATTTTTGGTGGTGGTGGCGCATCTTTTGGTGGTTTTTCAGGTAATTTTCTACTAATACCTGTAGTCACATCCATCGTTGTCGTCACCAAGAAAAAAATCAAAAGCAAGAAGGCTATATCTGCCATTGAGCCTGCATTAATTTCTGGTGTATCTCGTCTAGCCATTTTAAATATTATTTAATAAATGATTTAGCAAAATCAATGACAAAAAACATAACGCCAACAACGCCAAGAATAATAGAATACCATATACCGGTACTAACCCATTTTGAGACGGAAGCTGATGCCAATTCTTCACCTTTTAGATTTACTACTACCTCAGATGATGCTAACAAATAAGCTACTACTAAGATAACAACCATAAAAGCTAATCCAATTAATGATCTTTTTAATTGTTCGGGCTGACTAACTAAATTTGCAATTGAAAAGAACACAGCAGATCCTATAGAAACAATTAATAAAGCTAAAGTTAAAAAACTAAAAGGATTTAAAACGCTCGCTTGTAAGTCTGCATCACTTTCTAAATTATCGCTATTCATGCCTGTTCTTATCCAAAAGATGATTCCCAAAAGCATTACAACACCAACAAGTATATTTAATATTTTAGTGTTTTTCATAATTGTTATTTATTTTTATTTCTAATTAGTACATCAATTAAAGTGATTGAGGCATCTTCCATATTGTTTACGATGCTATCAATTTTAGAGATAATATAATTATAAAATACTTGAAGAATCATCGCTACAACTAAACCAAATACGGTAGTTAATAATGCTACTTTAATACCTGCGGCAACTAATGATGGAGAAATATCACCAGCAGCTTCAATAGCATCAAAAGCTTGAATCATCCCAATTACAGTTCCTAAGAACCCAAGCATTGGAGCAAGAGCGATAAATAAAGCTAACCAAGCTATATTTTTTTCAAGTAATCCCATTTGAACACCACCGTAACCAACAACTGCTTTTTCAACATTGTCAATTCCTTCATCCATACGGTCTAACCCCTGATAAAATATAGATGCAACGGGTCCTTTTGTATTTCTACATAATTCTTTTGCTTCTTCTACACCTCCAGATTTTAAGGCATCTTCAACACCTTGTACTAATTTTTTAGTATTGGTTGAAGCCATGTTTAAATAGATAATTCTTTCGATTGCTATTGCCAATCCAAAAATTAAAGTTAAAAGTACAATCCCCATAAATCCAGGACCACCTTCAATAAATTTTTGTTTTAAAACTTGATGAAATGTTTTTTCTTCAGCTGGAGCTGCGTTTTCAGTTGTTTGTGCATCGGCAGGAGCTACTGTTTCATCTGTTTTTGTAGAATCTGCTACTTGATTTGTGGTTGTTCCTTCTTGTGCTTGTACTACTGGAGTAGCACCGAAAAACAATAATCCTGCAATGGCAAGGATAGTAAATACTCTTTTCATGTTTTAGTTTTTAATTCTTAAATTGATTAAATTGTTAACGGGTTAAAGATATAAATTATTTTAAATAAAAAAAACAAATCTGCGGAGAATAAGGGATTCGAACCCCTGTTACAATTACTTGTAATCATGCTTTCGAAACATGCGCCTTAAACCACTCGGCCAACTCTCCTAGAATTGGTTTTAGAGCGCCAATTAACGAAAAAATTCCCATTTCAAAAAATTTTCTAACTAATTTCTCCTCTTAAAGATGTTTCAAAAGTACTTTTGAAATTTTTTGAAGGTATTTGAGCCCCTAAAAGATAAAAAAACTTAGCCACTGCGGCCTCTGTAGTGATATCTTTTCCATCTATTATACCAATATTTTTCATGAGTGAGCTCGATTCATATTGACCTAAATTGACACTTCCACCCGAACATTGTGTGACATTAACAATATAAATTCCTTTTTCGATAGCTTTTTTTAACAAATCAATAAACCAAATTGCCGTAGGAGTGTTACCAGAACCAAAGGTTTCGATAATAATCCCTTTTATATTTTTAATATTTAAAATACTCGAAACTATTGTTTCGGTAATTCCTGGGAAAAGTTTTAAAATTGCAATATTGGTGTCTAAATTTTTTCTTACAATCAACTCCTTATTATTATATGGCATAATGGCATCATAATTAAAATTCAAATGCACACCCGACTTTGCTAAGGGTGGATAATTTAATGAATTGAATGCTTCAAAATGCTCAGCATTTATTTTGGTTGTTCTGTTAGCTCTATATAGCTGATACTCAAAATATAGTGCTACTTCTGGCACAACAGCAATGTTTTCTTTATAAGAAGAGGCTATTTGAATGGCTGTAATCAAATTCTCTTTTGCATCCGTTCTCAAATCGCCAATTGGAAGTTGGGAACCTGTAAATATGACAGGTTTTGACAAATTTTCGAACATAAAACTAATAACCGATGAGGTATATGCCATCGTATCAGAGCCTGTTAACACTACAAATCCATCATAATCATTATAATTATTAGCTATCATATCAACCAATTCACCATAATAATAGGTATTCATATCACTTGAATCTATTGGTGTTTTAAAAGAAATTGTGTCAATTTTACAATCTAACAGATTTAATTCTGGAATGCGCTTTAAAAGTTTCTCAAAATTAAATGCTCGTAAAACACCAGTTGTAGAATCTTTAATCATACCAATGGTGCCTCCGGTATATATTAAAAGGATATTTCTTAATTTTGACATTTTGACTTGTTTCATAAATTGGAATAATTTATGCTGTAAAGGTATTATTATTGTTTAAAAATTTATAAGAAATGCTACTACTAATTATTTTTATAGGTGGATTAAGCTGGTTTGTACAATTCAGGCTTAGATCTAAGTTTAAAGAATTTTCAAAAATTGAACTTCAAAACAATTTAAGCGGCAGAGATATTGCCGAAAAAATGTTAGCCGATCATCATATCTATGATGTAAAAATTATCTCAACATCTGGACAATTAACCGACCATTATAATCCTCTAGATAAAACTGTCAACTTAAGTCAAGATGTTTTTGAGGGACGCAATATTGCCTCGGCAGCAGTAGCAGCTCACGAATGTGGTCATGCTGTTCAACATGCAAAAAGTTATGCCTGGTTAAATATCCGATCGCAGTTGGTGCCAACTATTAGTGTTATCTCAAGATATGCAAGCTTTTTATTGATAGGGGGCATTTTGTTTTTTAAAGTATTCCCATATTTACTTTTAATAGGTATCGTCTTATTTGCAGCCAATGTGGTTTTTAGTTTTATTACCTTGCCAGTTGAGTTTGATGCAAGCAACCGTGCCTTAGCCTGGCTTAATTCTAACAAAGTTTTAAATCGAGAAGAACACGATAAAGCTAAAGAAGCCTTAAAATGGGCGGCAAGTACTTATGTGGTAGCAGCAGTAGGCGCTTTGGCAACTTTATTGTATTATCTCAATATTTACAATAGCCGAAGATAATTTAAAGAATTTTATCAAATATTTATTTGTCTGTTTATTTGTTGCTCGAGTGAAATAAAAGTTTCTGTTCGGGCCACGCCTTTTATAGATTGTATCTCTTTGTTGAGCAAATACATTAAGTGAGCATTATCTTTACATAATATCTTAACAAAAATAGCGTAATTACCTGTTGTATAATGACTTTCTATCACTTCTGGTATTTCGGTCAGCTTTTTTAGAGCAGCCGAATTTTTACTTGCAGCATCTAAAAAAATACCGACAAAAGCCAAAGTTTTATAACCTAAAAGCTCCGTGTTTATCACGGTTTTTGTTCCTGTAATTAAGCCTGAATTCTCTAATTTTTTTAGTCGTTGGTGAATAGCAGCTCCCGATATACCCACTTCTTTTGCAATACTTAAAATAGGTTTTCGAGCATTTTGCATGAGGTGACGCAAAATAATTTTATCAATACCATCAATTTTTAAGCTCTTTTGGTTCATCAGTTTAAATTTAAAACCAAAACTACAAAAAAAAAGAGGATTAACAATTGTCAATCCTCTTTATGCTACTATATATAAACCTTATTTTTCAGGTTGTAATTTAAAATCTTCCATAAATTTCGTGGTATAATTACCAGCCAAATATTGTTCATTATCCATTAATTGCAAATGGAACGGAATGGTTGTTTTAACACCTTCTACAACAAATTCACCCAAAGCGCGTTTCATTTTACTAATAGCTTCTTCTCTTGATTGTGCGGTGGTTATTAATTTAGCAATCATCGAATCGTAATTTGGTGGAATTCGATATCCGGCATAAACGTGCGTATCAACTCTAACGCCATGACCACCAGGAATATGGAGCGTTGTAATGAGTCCGGGTGAAGGTCTAAATCCATTATAAGGATCTTCGGCATTTATTCTACATTCTATTGAATGTAATCTTGGGAAATAATTTTTACCAGAAATTGGAACACCAGCCGCAACAAGAATCTGCTCACGAATCAAATCAAATTCTATAACTTGTTCGGTTATGGGATGTTCTACTTGAATTCGTGTATTCATCTCCATAAAATAAAAATTGTGATTTTTATCCACCAAAAATTCAATTGTTCCAACACCTTCGTATTTAATAGATTCGGTAGCTTTAACAGCAGCTTCACCCATTTTTTTACGCAATGCATTTGTCATAAATGGTGAAGGCGTTTCTTCGGTTAGTTTTTGATGGCGACGTTGAATAGAGCAATCGCGTTCGGACAAATGACAAGCTTTTCCAAAAGAATCACCTACTACTTGAATTTCAATATGTCGAGGCTCTTCAATCAATTTTTCCATATACATGCCGTCGTTGTCAAAACAAGCTTTCGCTTCTTGTCTGGCAGAATCCCAAGCATTTCTTAAATCTTCTGGTTTAAAAACCCCGCGCATACCTTTGCCTCCACCACCAGCTGTAGCTTTAAGCATAACAGGATAACCAATTTTTTTGGCTAATTTTTCGGCAACTGGGAAAGATGAAATAATTCCTTCAGAGCCGGGAATTGTTGGAACGCCATTGGCTTTCATGGTGGCTTTAGCAGAAGCTTTATCACCCATTTTATTAATCATATCAGGTGATGCTCCAATAAATTTAACCCCGTGTTCATTGCAAAGTTTTGAAAACCTCGCATTTTCTGACAAAAATCCGTAACCAGGATGAATGGCATCTGCATTTGTTATTTCGGCAGCAGCCAAAATATTTGACATTTTTAAATAGGATAAATTACTTGGCGGAGGTCCAATACAAACGGCCTCGTCAGCAAATTTAACGTGCAAACTTTCGGCATCGGCAGTAGAATAAACTGCCACGGTTTTAATACCCATTTCTCTACACGTTCTGATTACGCGAAGTGCTATTTCTCCTCTATTGGCAATTAATATTTTTTTAAACATAAATTTTAAAAATTATAATATGCAAAAAACAAATTTTAATAAATGACTTTGGAATTTAATAATTTGGTCATTTATTTTAAGATGGATCTACTAAAAATAAAGGCTGATCAAATTCTACTGGAGATGCATCATCAACAAGAACTTTTACAATTTTACCCGAAACTTCTGATTCAATTTCATTAAATAGTTTCATTGCTTCAATTACACAAACGGTATCGCCTACACTAACTGTATCGCCGATGTTGACAAAAACTGGTTTATCGGGTGAGGGTTTTCTGTAAAATGTTCCAATAATAGGCGATTTTATGGTAATGTATTTTGAATCGTTTTGAGCTGGAGCTGAAGGAGCTGCTGCAATTGCCGGAGCAATTGGAATTTCTTGAATTGGAGCACTAGAAATTGTTGCAATTGGTAATTGTTGAACTACGGTGTCAATACTGTGTTTAATTTCACCTGTTCTAATGGTGATTTTAACATCATCCATTTCTAATTTAACTTCACTTGCGCCCGATTTGGCTACAAATTTTATCAGATTTTGAATGTCTTTTAAATCCATAATATGTTAGGTTTAGTTGTTTAATTTTAATTATATGCCCAAGTTAAGTAATTTGCACCCCAAGTAAATCCGCCACCAAAGGCTGCAAAAATAATTTTATCTCCTTTTTTAAGTTGACTTTCGTAATCGTTTAATAATAACGGTAAAGTTGCCGAAGTTGTATTTCCATACTTATGAATGTTCATCATCACTTTAGAGGAGTCTAATTTAAGTCGGCTAGAAGTGGCGTCAATAATGCGTTTATTAGCTTGATGTGGTGCTAGCCATTGGATATCATCATTGGTAAGATTATTTCTTTCGAGAATTTTTTCGCAAACATCTGCCATATTAGAAACAGCAAACTTAAATACGGTTTTACCATCTTGAAAAACATAATGTTGTTTGTTTGCAACCGTTTCTTGAGATGCCGGCAATAGCGATCCACCTGCAGCTACTTTTAAAAATTCTCTACCGTTGCCGTCACTTCTTAAATATTGGTCTTGCAAACCAAAGCCTTCGGTATTTGGTTCAAATAAAACAGCGCCAGCGCCATCACCAAAAATAATACAGGTTGCTCTATCGGTATAATCAATCATAGAAGAGCATTTATCAGCTCCAATCAGTAATATTTTTTTATATCGACCAGATTCAATATAGCTGGCAGCGGTTGTCATTGCAAATAAAAAACTTGAACATGCGGCAATTAAATCAAATGAAAAAGCTTCTGTAGCTCCAATTTTGGTAGCGACAAAAGCTGAGGTAGAAGCGGCTTGCATATCGGGCGTGGCGGTTGCAACAATAACAAGTTCAATTTCTTTTGGATCAATTTGCTTTTTATTTAACAAATCTTCGGCGGCTTTAATAGCCATATAGGAAGTCCCTTTATTATCTCCTTTTAAAATTCTTCTTTCTTTAATACCTGTTCGGCTTGTAATCCATTCATCATTGGTATCAACCATTGTTTCTAACATAGCGTTTGTTAAAACAAATTCTGGAACAAACTTACCAACTGCAGTTATGGCTGCTGAAATCTTTGTCATAAATTATGATTTTTCAAGGCTTTAATTCTTTGCCTTTCCTAAAAAATGAAAGGTCAAAGTAATAAAATTATTTGATGTTTTTGTTAAAAATTCTCATTTTTTTGAAAGAACTGCATAAAAAACAATAAAAAAACCCTCAAAATGAGGGCTTATTGTACTTATTACAAAATATTAAGCTTTAGCGCCTTCAGATTCCATAACTACTTGACCGCGATAAAATAATTTACCTTCGTGCCAATGTGCTCTATGATATAGATGCGCTTCACCCGTTGTTGGGTCTGTAGCAATTTGTTGCAAGCTTGCTTTATAATGTGTTCTTCTCTTATCTCTTCTTGTTTTCGAGGTTTTTCTCTTAGGATGTGCCATTTTATTTTTATTTTTCTGTTCTTAGTAATTTTAATTTAGCCCATCTTGGGTCTATTTGTTCTCTTTCTAAACTGATTTTTTGTTTAGGTTCTAACTCTTTAAGTTTTTCTAAAATTTCTGATTTTAAACTGCCATCTGCAATACCAGGATGAACGTGCTTTGCTGGCATTGCCAAAACTAACATTTCATAAATATATTGCGAAATATCTAATTGGTTTGCATGAAAAGGCAATATTAAAACCGTATCATTATCGTCATTATACTCAGTTCCAAATTTTACAATTAAGTTCAATTTAGCTTCAATAGGCTGATTAAAAGGTTCATTAGTAACATCGCACGCAACTTCAAAAAAACCTTTGGCAACAAATGTCAAATCAAATAATGTCGATGCTTTTTCAAAATCTAATGTAACCTTTACATCGGCATTTAAAAAATCATCGTAATTAAAAACTTCAAAGAACTTACTGTCAATATGATATTCAAATTGGTGTTTTCCGAACTTTAAACCTTCAAATGAAATGATGTATTCATTTTTCAATTGTTTCATAAACGCCTATTTTGAGCCTGCAAAGATAAAAAAACTTATAATATTTTTAATCTTAAATTAAAAAAATAAAAAAGACTGTAATTATTAGGCTTTTAGCTGATTTTCTTTTAAATCTAGATAGGTTTCTCTATTTCTAAAGATGTCAATAGCACTATAAACCGCCGATTTAAACGAATTATAATCAGCGATACCTTTTCCGGCAATATCAAAAGCAGTTCCGTGGTCTGGCGATGTTCTTATTTTTGATAAACCTGCTGTAAAATTAACGCCATTTCCAAAACTCAATGCTTTAAAAGGTGCTAATCCTTGATCGTGATACATCGCTAAAATAGCATCAAAACCCAAATAAGTTTTGTTTCCAAAAAAACTATCGGCAGCATAGGGGCCATAAGCTAGAATACCTGATTCTTGAATTTTATTTAGGGTAGGAATGATTATGTCAATTTCTTCGTTGCCAATAACCCCATTATCACCACAATGCGGATTCAAACCCAAAACAGCGATTCTTGGTTTTTGAATGTTAAAATCTTGAATTAAAGTTTGATTGAGTATGGCAATTTTTTCTTGAATAAGTTCGGGTGTAATTTTTTCGGCAACTTGACTCAACGGAATATGTGTAGTTGCTAAACCCATTCTTAAATTGCCATCCATTAAAATCATCAAACTTTTGCCATCAAGCAGCGATTCTAAATATTCAGTATGTCCTTTATAATGAAAATTATCAGATTGAATGGTTTGTTTATTAATTGGTGCGGTAACTAACACATCTATATTGTTGCTTTTTAATGCTTCAGTAGCCGCTTTAAGCGATAAATAAGCGTATTTTCCGGCAACACTAGAAACCTGTCCTAAATTAATATCAACCGATTCTTGCCAAACATTTAATAGGTTTATCTTATTGTGAATGATACTATTAATATTTGATATTCCTACAATTGGTGTTTGTAGATTTAAAGCATTTTTATGATAAGAAATTGTTTTAGCAGAACCAAAAATTACAGGCGTACAAAAATCTAACATACGCACATCGTCAAAAGTTTTTAAAACAACTTCAATTCCAATTCCGTTAAGGTCTCCTATAGAAATTCCCAGCCTAATTTTGTCATCTTTTTTCATCTTCAACATTTAATATTTAGTAACTTTGAACCAGCAAAAGTAATCAATTAAATCAATAATATGTTTACGGGAATTATAGAAAGCATTGGGTGTGTATCGGCTTTAAAAAGAGATAAAGAGAACCTAAATATCACTATAAAAAATCAAATAGCAAAACAACTTAAAGTCGACCAAAGTTTAGCTCATAATGGTGTGTGTTTAACTGTTGTTGAATTGGTTGATGAAAACAATTATAAGGTTACCGCTATAAAAGAAACTTTAGATAAAAGCAATTTAAAAACCATTAAGATTGGTGATTTAATCAACCTTGAACGTGGCATGAAATTAGGCGATAGGCTTGACGGTCATATTGTACAGGGTCATGTTGATCAAACTGCCGTATGTACTGAGATTGAAAATGCAAATGGCAGTTTTGTATTTACTTTTGAATATGATGCATCAATCAATAATATTACCATAGAAAAAGGATCGATTACTGTTAATGGCGTGAGTTTAACAGTGGTAAATTCAAGAAAAAAAAGTTTTAGTGTTGCTATTATTCCATTTACATTAGAGCACACAAATTTTAAATCAATCACAAAGGGAAGCGTGGTAAATTTAGAATTTGATGTCATTGGGAAATACGTAGCGAAATTGCTACAAAAATAAGCTTATTTTTTTAATTTTTTAGCCCCATAAAAAGCTCCAACTAAAGCAAGTACAAAAAGTCCGCCATCAATTGGAAATCCTGGTGGAGGTGGTGGTGGTGGTGGTGGAAATCCTTGACTAAAAGCAATCGAACCCAACAACATTATCAACACTGTAAATAACCGCTTATTTATCTGCTTCAATTTAATATTAATAAAGGGGTTTATATACCTTCCTGGCGGCAAAATTACTATTATTTACACTATAACCAAAGGTATAAAATTAATTTAACTTATTTAACTATCAAAAAACTATATTATAGAAACAGTTTAGTATGATTATACCCTAAACAATCAATAATACCTTTGAAAATAATTGTTAAATCTTCCTAGCCTTTTGCGCTGCGATTAGGTTTTTAAAACATCACGAAACTTCATGACCTGCTAGTAAAGTTTTTAAAAAAATAGGAACTCCC
>JAVHOP010000056.1:0-3156 GCA_036170135.1 Flavobacteriaceae bacterium
ATCTAATCATCTAATTATCTAATTATCTAATTATCTAATTGTTCAACGCTTCAGCGCCACCAACAATTTCTAAAATTTCATTGGTAATAGATGCTTGTCGCGCTTTATTATAGGTTAATTTTAAGTCATCCCTCAATTCGGTTGCATTATCGGTAGCTTTATGCATAGCCGTCATACGCGCGCCGTGTTCTGAAGCATACGAATCTCTAACAGCTTTATACAATTGCATTTTTAAAGATTTTGGTATTAACTCGGCAACAATATCTTTTTGATTTGGCTCAAAAATATAATTTAAACTCGAATTATTTTTAGATACTTTAGGAACAATTGGTAAAAATTGTTCTACCTGTAAAATTTGAGTTGCTGCATTTTTAAACTGATTGTAAACAATGACAATTTTATCAAATTGAGCATCAGCATAAAGGTTCATGATTTCTTCGGAAATCAAGCTAACATTAGCAAAAGTGAGATTATCATAAATCTCGTTATGATTTGAAATCACTTTGAATTGCTTTTTAAGAATGTCATTTCCTTTTTTGCCAATTGTGAATAGCGCAATATTTTTATCGGCATAATCGGTTTTGGAAATACGAATGGTTTCTTTGATAACATTTGAGTTGAAACCACCGCATAGACCTCTATTTGAAGTAATGGCAATAATCAAAACATTATTAATGTCGCGTTTTATAAGGAATGGACTCTCAATATCTTCGGCACTAGAACTTAGGTTTTGCAGTAATTCTGTAAGTTTATTTGCATACGGACGCATGTGAATAATAGCATCTTGTGCTTTTTTTAACTTTGCAGCCGATACCATTTTCATGGCACTGGTAATTTGCATTGTTGAGCCGATGGAAGCAATTCTGTTACGTATTTCTTTTAAATTCGCCATATACTATTTTAATTATGAATTTAGAACTCTGAATTCAAATTAATATTTAGAAGCTAATTCAGCTGCTACAACTTCAATTGTTTTAACAGCTTCATCTGTTAATTTACCTTCTTTTAATGATAATAAAACATCACTATGTTTGGTGTTTAAATAAACTAGGAAGTCGCTTTCGAATTCTTTTACTTTATTTACAGGAACTTTTCTCAATAAATCTTTTGAACCTGCGTATATTATAGCAACTTGATTTTCTACGGTATAAGGATCGTTTTGAGCTTGTTTTAAAATCTCAACATTGCGTTTTCCCTTTTCAATAACATTCAGCGTTGCAGCATCAAGATCAGAGCCGAATTTAGCAAAAGCCTCTAATTCGCGAAATTGTGCTTGGTCTAATTTTAAAGTACCTGCTACTTTTTTCATCGACTTAATTTGTGCATTTCCACCAACACGTGATACCGAAATACCAACGTTGATAGCAGGACGCACACCCGAATTAAATAAATTAGATTCTAAGAATATTTGCCCATCGGTAATCGAAATCACATTGGTTGGAATGTATGCTGATACGTCGCCAGCTTGTGTTTCAATAATTGGTAAAGCGGTTAAAGAACCACCACCTTTTATAAAGGGTCTGATTGACTCTGGAACATCGTTCATTTGTTTGGCAATGGTATCATCTTTAATAATTTTTGCCGAACGTTCTAACAAACGAGAGTGTAAATAGAACACGTCGCCTGGATAAGCTTCTCGTCCTGGAGGACGTTTTAACAACAATGAAATTTCGCGATAAGCAACTGCTTGTTTAGATAAATCATCATAAATAATTAGCGCAGGACGACCTGAATCTCTAAAATATTCGCCAATAGCGGCACCGGCAAATGGGGCATAAACTTGCATTGGGGCAGGGTCTGAGGCACTGGCGCAAACAATAGTTGTATAAGCTAGCGCACCGCGTTCATCTAAAATTTTAGCAATTCCGGCAACGGTTGAAGCTTTTTGACCTATGGCAACGTAGATACAATATACAGTTTGACCAGCATCATAAAATTCTTTTTGATTCAAGATGGTATCAATAGCAACGGTAGATTTACCAGTTTGACGGTCGCCAATAATCAACTCACGTTGACCGCGACCAATTGGAATCATGGCATCAATTGCTTTAATACCGGTTTGCAATGGCTCAGTTACGGGTTCTCTGAAAATGACACCTGGAGCTTTGCGTTCAAGAGGCATTTCAAAAGTTTTTCCTTCAATAGGGCCTTTGCCATCTATAGGTTGACCAAGCGTGTTAACCACACGACCAACAATGCCTTCGCCAACTCTTAAAGAAGCTATTCTTTTGGTTCTTTTTACAGTTGAGCCTTCTTTAATTTCTGAAGAAGAACCCAGTAAAACAACGCCTACATTATCTGATTCTAAGTTAAGAACAATAGCTTCTAAGCCGCTTTCAAACTCTACTAACTCGCCGTATTGCACGTTTGATAAACCATAAACTCTAGCAATACCATCGCCTACTTGTAGAACGGTTCCAACTTCGTTTAATGAAGCCGTGGCTTCAAATCCATTTAATTGTTCTTTTAAAATAGCTGAAACCTCAGCTGGTTTAACTTCTGCCATAATTGATATTTTTATCTTTTATCTAATTGTTTTATAATTGGGGTACGTAATAATTGTCATCAAATTCTCTTTTTAGGAGATTTAATTTTCCAGATATACTTGAATCGTATTGCTTATCGCCTATGCGGATAATAAAGCCACCAATTAAATCGGGATTAACCTTATTTTTTATGGTGATTTTATTGCCTGTTAACGATTTTATTTTTTCTAATATTTTTGCTTCTAAAGTTTTTGTTATCGGAACGGCAGTTGTAACATTTGCTATTTCCAAACTAATATCAAAATCATAAATAATAGCATATTGTTCTGCAACGGTTGAAAGGAGGTTTAAACGTCGGTTTTCTATCAACAAATTAAGTAAGCCAAGCGTCATACCATTTATTTTAGATTCAAAAATTTTGGTGAGGATATTCTTCTTGATTCCCGATTTTAAAACCGGATTTAACAAAGTCACACTTAAATCAGAGTGAGTTTGTAATGTTTGTGCAATAAGCTGTAAATCGAAATTCACAGTTTCTGCCAATTGATGTTCTTTTGCTAAATTTAAAACAGCTTTGGCGTATCTTAATGCGGCTCTCGTTTCTTTCATAAGGTTATTTTAAGCTGACGTCTTTTAACATTTTTTCAATCAATTCAAGGTGTTTATCTTC
>JAVHOP010000057.1:0-3146 GCA_036170135.1 Flavobacteriaceae bacterium
AATAACAATAATTTTTTCATGTTTGTCATATTTTGATTTGAGTTTTTAAAAGTAATCATCTTTTTTTAAAAAATAACTAAAAAAAATCCCACTAAAAGCGGGATTTTTAATTTTATCTGGTAAAAAGTAACTCGCGATACTTTGTTAATGGCCAAAGATTATCATCAACCATCATTTCGAGTTTATCGCAATGATATCTTATTTCTTCAAAGTAAGGTTTTACTTTAGTACAATATTGTGCCGCTTTTTTAGGTTCGTCTGTCAAAATATTAATTTTTTTGCGCGCCTCAACCATGGCGTGAACTTTAGAACTAATCGCTTCGATATGGCTAGAAATTTCGGTTATTAATTCTAGTTGCTCGTTGCTGTGTTTTTTATAGTCACCACCGAAAATTTCTTTAAGTCCGGTAACATTTTTTATCAATAAATTTTGATAAGCAATGGCTGTAGGAACGACGTGATTTAAAGCAATATCACCTAAAACACGTGCTTCAATCTGAATGTTCATGATATAATCTTCAACCTTAATTTCATAACGCGCTTTAAGTTCTACTTCATTCATCACTTCCATTTCTTTAAACAAATCGTAAGATTTTTGAGAAATTTTAGCTTTTAAAGCTTCCGGCGTGGTTTTATTGTTACTTAATCCGCGTTTTTTAGCTTCTTTTTCCCAAGCTTCGCCATAACCATTTCCTTCAAAGAGAATATTTTTTGACTGTTTGATGTATTCGCGAAGCACATTAAATATGGCTTCATCTTTATTTAAATTTTTATTGCTGATTAATTTATCGACTTCAATTTTAAAATCTTTTAATTGTTTGGCAACGATAGTATTTAAAATAATCATCGGATCGGCACAGTTTGCTTTAGAACCTACAGCTCTGAATTCGAATTTATTTCCCGTAAAGGCAAAAGGAGATGTTCTGTTTCTATCGGTATTATCCAACATAATTTCAGGAATTTTGCCGACAACATTTAGTTTTAAATCGGTTTTCTCTTCAGGTGATAATTTACCTTTGGTCACGCTTTCTAATTCCTTAAGCACCTTTGTTAACTGCTCTCCTATAAAAATCGAAATAATTGCAGGAGGCGCTTCGTTTGCACCTAATCTGTGATCATTACTTGCCGAAGCTACGCCAGCGCGCATCAACTCTTCATATACATTTATTGCTTTGATGGTATTGATAAAAAATGTTAAGAATTGTAAATTTCTTTTTGGCGTTTTACTTGGGGCTAATAAATTGATACCCGTATCGGTACTTAATGACCAGTTATTGTGTTTACCGGAGCCATTGATTCCTGCAAAAGGTTTTTCGTGGAATAGCACTTTAAAATTATGACGCGAAGCTATTCTGCCCATCACATCCATAATTAAGGAATTATGATCGACTGCTAAGTTGGTTTCTTCATAAATAGGCGCTAATTCAAACTGATTAGGTGCAACTTCATTATGTCTCGTTTTTACCGGAATACCGAGCAACATACACTCTGTTTCAAGATCACGCATAAAATTTAATGCTCTTGTTGGGATGCTTCCAAAATAATGGTCTTCTAATTGTTGACCTTTGGCAGGTGCATGACCTAAAAGTGTTCTTCCGGTTAAAACCATATCGGGTCTAGAAGCATATAAAGTTTTATCAACTAAAAAATATTCTTGTTCCCATCCTAAAGACGATGTTACTTTAGAAACATTTTTATCAAAATAGCTGCTAACAACATCGGTTGCTGCCTTATCAACAGCTTGTAAAGCGCGTAATAATGGTGTTTTATAATCCAACGCTTCTCCGGTATAAGATACAAATACTGTTGGAATACAAAGTGTAGTTCCGTATATAAAAGCAGGAGAAGTTGGATCCCAAGCAGTATAACCACGCGCTTCGAATGTATTTCTAATACCTCCATTAGGAAAACTTGATGCGTCGGGTTCTTGTTGTACTAATTCGTTTCCGCCAAAGCGTTCAACTGCACGACCGCCACCAATGGTATCAAAAAAAGCATCGTGTTTTTCAGCAGTCCCACCAGTTAAAGGTTGAAACCAGTGTGTGTAATGTGTCACACCTTTAGATAGCGCCCAATCTTTCATTGAACAAGCTATTTGGTCGGCAATTTTACGATCTATTTTAGAGCCATTTTTATAAGCATCCATTACGCTTTTAAAAGCATCTTTGGTAAGATACTGACGCATTGTATCTTCATTAAAGACATTTTCGCCAAACAAAACAGAACGTTTCGTATTTTCACTAATCGCAATTGGCTCTCTCTTTAAAATTTCTTTGAGCGCTTGAAATCGAATTTTAGACATATAAAGTAAGATTTAATTAAAAACTTTACAAAAGTATTTTATTTTTTATAATATGCAATAATAACCCCCATATTTTTTATAGGTATTTTTAAATAAAATAATAAAATTTTTAATCACCTCTAAATTTTAAGATACCAATTGCAAAAATAAAACACAACCAATTAAAAAAAGGTATCGTAGATAAAAGGCTATTATTAGGCAATGTCCATTACACCAATATTATTAAAATCAAAAAATCCGTGCTTACAATGGGCGCGGATTTTAAGAATTTTGTGACCCCGACTGGATTCAAACCAGTAACCTCTTGATTCGTAGTCAAGTGCGCTATTCAGTTGCGCCACGAGGCCTTTTAACAAAGGATTGCAAATATATTTCTTTTAAACTTAATTTAAAAGAAAATTTTAAATTAATCTAGACTATTTTTTGTGATGTAATAACGCCATCCAATTAATGCCATTTGCCATTTATTGGCTTTAGAAATATTTACACCTTTTTTGGCAAGTCTAGGTAGTAGCAATCGGTTTAAATGGGCAATAATTTTAAAAATAGATTTTTTCATACACAACAAATTTAAAAAAAGTTAGAGATATTCTAATAAGTTTATTTAAATCATCTTTAGTGAAAAAAAATGATTTTATTTTGGGCAAAATTTATTCAACGTAGTAAGTTCAAATAATAAATGCAACACTAAACAAGTTCAGTAAAAAGAAAGGCAATGACATACGCTCTCACCAAAACAGCAGGACTCACAAAGTATCAGGACGCTGATGGTCTAGCTTTTCAGTTTTTTTGCAAAAAAAAATCCTCATTAACTAAATAATGAGGATTTAGATACTGAAACATG
>JAVHOP010000058.1:0-4123 GCA_036170135.1 Flavobacteriaceae bacterium
ATCTAACAAAGCTAATTATATTTTGCTTTAAACACAAAATAAAGACTGTATGAGCAACAAATAATGTAGGAGGCATGTCCTTTATTAAATCTCGCAAAAACAGCTTATATCGTATTAAATTAGCAAAAACAAAAAGCGATTGTTTTACGCTTCAAAGAGACTATTGCTTAAAAGTATAAATTAGGTAAAACGATATCAAAAATTAATTGTTTGTAAATAGATTTCAAAAAAATATCCTATAAAACTTTACGGTTTTATAGGATATTTTTATCTTATACTATTGATTGTTAATATAAATAAAAAAAGCGATCAAAATAAATTGGTCGCTTTTAAAAATTAAATCAATCAATAATTATAGAGCGTCGGGATATGCTACATTATCAGAAAGGGCTTTATAAAGATCTTTCATTTGAGATACGCTCATGTTAAAACCTCCCATAGTAGGTGTTGAGCCAATAACTCCATAATGTGCTTTGTGTTGTACTTCATTTGCTTTAGTTCTTGTAAATTGGCCAAGGGTCATGGCTTCTATAATTAACGTGCTTCCATTTACTCCGTGACAAACTGCGCAATTATTATTAAAATAAGTTTTACCGTTTGTGGCATTACCATCTTTACCAAGATTTGAAACTGCCCAAGTTCCTGTTGGATAAGTACCCGTTAAAGTTGTGTCATATAAAAAATTTACGTTAAACATGCCTTCTTTCAAGAATTTAACAAGGTTCCATATTTGAGCGTCTGTTAAAATTTCATTTAAGTTTGGCATTTTATCACCTTCGGTGCTATTAGTAGTTGGATTGTATGTGGCTAAATCATATGAGATACTTCTTCTGCCTGTAGATTTTTTTAAGGCATCAAAAATTTCTTGTGGTGTTTTAGTTTGTCCAAATTCATAAAGGTTTATGTCTGAAATATTTGGTCTTGATACTTTTGGACCTCTATTAATATAAGCGCCCTTATTTCCTAATCCATCCCAACCGTGACATTGTTTGCAACGGAAAAAATCTCCTTTTGCACTCATCGTTGCCAAATTAGGATTAGCTTGATCAAATCCAGCTTGTGCACTGTAAAAAGTGTCATACATAGTGCCTCCTAATGTTACACTAGCCGAAGGATAACCAGAGATATCATTTAAACCTGGAAATTTAGATACATCAGCAAAAGCTTTATAGAGATCTTTCATTTGAGAAAGTGTGAAATTAAAACCACCCATTGTTGGAGTAGAACCAATAACACCATAATGAGCTTTGTGTTGTACTTCGTTAGCTTTGTTTCTTGTAAATTCTCCAATAGTCATATTTTCAACTATCAAAGTACTTCCGTTTGCGCCGTGACAAGTAGCACAATTGTTTGTATAGTAAGCAAAACCGTTTGGTGCATTTCCTTCTTTACCAAGGTTAGAAATTGACCATGTCCCACTTGGATAAACGCCAGTTGTTGTTGCCGTATATAATTCAGAAACATCAAACATACCTTCTTTCAAGAATTTAACAAGATCCCAAATTTGATTATCGGTTAAGAGCTCACTTAAATTTGGCATTTTATCACCTTCAGTACTATTTGAAGTCGGATTATAAGTACTTAAATCGTAAGAAATTGATCTTCTATTTGATCCATTCTTTAAAGCATCAAAAAGTTCTTTAGGACTTTTGGTCTGTGCTATTTGATATAGATTTATTCCAGATACTCTCGGTCTGCTAGTCTTTGGTCCTCTGTTGATATAAGCCCCATTATTTCCTAAACCATCCCAACCGTGACATTGTTTGCAACGGAAAAAATCTCCTTTAGCACTCATCGTAGCTAAATTTGGATTTGATTGATCAAATCCTGCTCGTTCACTGTAAAAGGTATCATACATTAATCCTCCAGTTGCAGCGCTAGCGGCGGCATAGGTTGCTACTGATGGGTCGGTAAGCGTACTTGGATCGACATCATGTGCACAATTTTGAAATAAAAGACCTATCATCAAAATTGCGGTAGCATAAATTAGTTTACTTGTTTTCATTTTTTAAAAGATTATTAGTTATATTAAATTTACGTTTATTAATTGCCACAAATTTACGAAAAACAACACTTTGCAAAAACTGATATTTATCAGTAAAAAAAATGATTGTTATCATAATAAAAATTATACAAATCAGCAAATCAAATAGATAGAATTTAGACTTGTAAAAATTAATTATAAACTGTTAACAGATTGTTAATAAACCAATTTACAATGTTTTTTATAACCCTTTTTTGCCTGAAAAAATAATTTTTAATGAAAAATTGGCATAAAAGCGAATATTAAATTTGAAGTTTATTATTCGTTACCTTTGCTTGGATGGAAAATACTTACCCCAAAGACGAAAAACTAAAACATAAAAAGCTGATTGAAAAGCTTTTTAAAGAAGGTAAATCTGTTTCATCCTTTCCATTGCGATTGGTTTATTTGCAAATTGACCACGAAGGTAATTCAATTTTGCAAGCCGGGGTTTCGGTCGCTAAACGGAATTTTAAACTTGCCATAGATAGAAACACTTTAAAACGTCGTATTCGTGAGTCATACCGCTTAAATAAACAGTCCAATTATTTGCTCCTTAACCAAAAATATATTTTGATGTTTATTTACATTGATAAAAAAAAATTGCCCAGTAAGGTTATTAATTTAGCAATGATCAAACTTTTACAAAAATTTATCAAGAATATTTCATCATGATAAAGTTTAGAAATCTTAGTGAATACGTTTGATGTTGAAAATATAGGTTTTCTTCGTTATCTTTGGATTAGAAACTTCACACAATTAAATTCTTAATATGAAACATCTTAAAAAAGTAGCAGTTTTAATAACCTTAATTATCGGTATAGGCGTTTCGCTTGCATATAAATCTGACTTTTTTGAAATTGCTAAACAAATTGAAATTTATACCACGCTTTTTAAGGAGTTAAATATGTATTATATTGACGAAATTAATCCAGCTAAACTCAACCAAGTAGCCATTAATAGTATGTTAAAGAGTTTAGACCCTTATACCAATTTTTATGATGAGCAGGGTGTTGAAAATGCAAAAATTAATGCCGAAGGCCAATATGGCGGTACCGGTTTAGAAGCTGATTTTAAAAATAACAAATTAATAGTTACTGATATCTATCAAGAAACCTCCGCCTCTAAAAGTGGCATTTTTATCGGCGATGAAATTACTGCCATCAATGAAATAAAAATAGATGGCAAACAAAAAGAAGCTACTTTATCACAATTAAAAGGCTTGCCCGATACAAAAATTAACCTTGAGTTTCTCAGACAAAATAAAAAATTTAAAAAGGAGCTTACTTTTACAGCCATCATTCAAAACCCAGTACCCTATTTTACAGCCATCGACAAAAACACGGGCTATATTGTACTCACAAAATTTAATGAAAAAACTTTTGAGAGAGTTGAAGAAGCCTTTTTAAAGTTAAAAGCTCAAGGCATAACACAACTAATTTTAGATTTAAGAGGCAATCCTGGCGGTTTGTTAACCGAAGCTGTTGATATTGTTAGTTTGTTTGTTCCAAAAGGTAGTTTAGTGGTAACCACAAAAGCAAAAGTTAAAGAATGGAGCGACACCTATCGCACTATGAAAGAGCCTTTAGACCTATCCATGCCACTTGTTGTATTGGTAAATGGATATTCGGCTTCGGCGTCAGAAATTGTAGCTGGCTCTTTGCAAGATTTAGACCGCGCAATCATTTTAGGAACACGTTCTTACGGCAAAGGTTTAGTACAACGGTTTAGAAAGTTGAGTTATGGCACACAGTTTAAATTGACCATTTCTAAATACTACACGCCAAGTGGGCGCAATATTCAAGAGCTCGATTATACAAATAGCGTTGGCGATAGCATCCCTAAATTTTCAAACCAAAAACGACCTGAATTTAAAACTAAAAATGGACGCATTATTTTTGGTGGCGGTGGCATTACGCCAGATGTAATTGACGGAGCTAGTAAAATATCAAAAACTGCGGAGGCCCTTTTAAAAACCAATGCGGTATTCAATTTTGCTTCAAGTTATTTTTATAAACATGAAACAATTGATTCGGTTTCAAATTTTTCTCTAAATCAAACCGAATTTCAAAACTTTTTAGAGACTTTAAAATTAGATGA
>JAVHOP010000058.1:4223-14767 GCA_036170135.1 Flavobacteriaceae bacterium
TCCATTTTAAATGGCAATAAATAGCAAGTAATATAAAGACTTAGGTTATTCGAATTATAAAAAATATATTTGTAAAATTAATCAATCCAAACACAATGCCTAAAGCTAATATTAGAGCTCAAGAGTCTACAAAGTCAATAGAAAAGCTTTACATTACCATGCGACATCTTTTTAACCGAGGTTTTTACAAACCTATGGGTATTTCGGGTGAAACTTTAAGAAGCGCATTGCTATCTTTAAAGCCCGAAATTTATGGTTCTATAGCCGAATCTAAAGTCGAATTAAACGGATTAAATTATGTAATTGAGCGTTTACCGGAAGGGATAGAAGAGTGCCAGTTTATAAATTTAACTGCAGATGAAGGGTTAAAACATTCACATTTTAAAGCCATTGTTCCACCAAAACGCCGTCGTAATTGTTATCGTATTGATAAGAATCAAATGAATATTGAAGTTACTAGGGGTCGCTCAGAAATCTATGATATTTTAACCCATCTAACTTTCTTATTTATTGAAAGTCATAAAATAAAAGACCGCATTTTAATTAATGAAGGCAGTAGCACTATTAGAGAATGGCAACATTTAGAAGATGTGGTATTGTTTAACAGAAAATTAAATTTAGAAGAACGCGAAGTTTTATTAGCCCATTTGGCAAGTATTTTAGGGCGAAATTTTAGTGAAATTCAGCATGCCGATAAGCTCTTTTCAACCAAAAATAAACCAAACCGACTATTCGAAATATTTTACTGGTTAGGTAAATTAGCGCTAGATGAAGTACTAAATAATGAAAAACGCGTAATTACTTTTAGCTCAGAACTTAGAGAAAATATTGGACACCACCTTTATGGCGAAATTTGGGCTAATAACATTAAAAAAGTACTGTTTAAAAATAGTTTATTAAACAAACCAATTCATATAATTAGTGCCAATATGCACAGTGTTATGAATTCTCTTTATGCCCCTTTGGCGCTTTCAAAAGAGCGCTTAGCAAATAAAGGCATGTCACTATTTGAAAAACTAAGCGATTCCTCAAATGAGGATTTACAACAAAAAGTCATGGCGTATGCCTCAAAAAATGGACTTATTTATGTTGGGGATACTTCGGGAACAAATATTAATGTGCAGATTATAGATTGTTCAAAAATAGACTTTTCAAAATCGGAATACAAAACCAATAAATCGGAAATGCCGGTGATAATAGTTATGGATTATGCCTTTGGTGAGCAGGCTTTTGAAACGATGGATGAACTTTTAAAACCCTATAAAAGTAATCGTGGTAAAGAACATCATTTAAATGTAATATCGGTTTCTATTATGGGAAAAGCAGGAATTTTAGATGGCGGTAAAGGGGATATTATGATTCCATCTTCTCATATTTTTGAAGGTACTGCCGATAATTATCCGTTCGAAAACCAACTTTCAAAAAAAGATTTAGAAGGTTTTGGCTTAAAGGTATTTGATGGCGCCATGATTTCCGTTTTAGGAACTTCATTACAAAATAAGGATATTTTAGAGTTTTTCCACAATTCAACTTGGAATGTTATTGGACTAGAAATGGAAGGCGCGCACTATCAAAAGGCCATACAGAGCGCCTCAAAAATAAGAGGTAATATTTCTGCCGATGTAAAAGTATGTTACGCTTATTACGCCTCTGATAATCCTTTAGAAACAGGTAGCACACTTGCCTCTGGTGGTTTAGGAACTACCGGTGTTAAACCGACTTATGCCATTACTCAAAAAATACTTGAAAAAATATTAAATAACTAAACTCATGAATACCAAAGAAAATCAACAAAAAGCTCAAGATGAGGAAGTCGATTTAGGAAGTCTTTTCAAGCTCATTGGAAGAGGCTTTAGCAAGCTATTCAATTTTATTGGAAGCCTATTTGTTTATTTGTTCCATTTTATAATTGTTGTTTTAATATTTGTGAGACATCATTTTATTGTACTGGTTTTGAGCTTTATTATTGGTGCCGCTATTGGTTTTTATAGCGAAAATGGAAAAATACCTTATACCGCAACAATGATAGTAAAACCAAATTTTAATAGTGCTCGTCAATTGTATAACAATGTTGCTTACTTTAATAATTTAGTCGAACAAAAAGACACTAGGACTTTGGCAGCTATCTTTAATTTGAGTAATTATGAAGCTAAATCGCTCGCTGCGTTTGCCATTGCTCCCATAATAACTTACAGTTTAAACGTAGAAGCTTATAATGATTTTGTCAAATATGCTGATACCACAACCGTAAAACAAATTGACTTCAAAAATTTTGTGGGTAACCAAACTACCTTCGATTATAAGTTTTACGAAATTAAAGTTGAATCTAATAATACAAATGTCTTTTCAAAACTTACTGCAGGATTAATTAAGTCGTTATATAATAACGACTATCTCACTTCTTTAAAAAGTACTAAAGCCATAAATATTGAAACCGAAGAGAATCTCACCTTAAAAAATTTAGAGCAAACCGACTCTTTGCGACAAGTTTATAACAAGGCGATGCTTTTAGAAGCCAACAAACCATTTAGTGGGACCAATATCGATATGGCTCAAGGAACCGAAAAAGCAAACAAGGAATTAGAATTATTCAACACTCAAAACGAATACAAAGAAGTATTAATAGCCATTAATAAAGAAAAAACGGAAAACCAAAATATCGTCAATGTAGTTTCTGATTTTAATAAAGTTGGCGATAAAAAAAGTATAATTTATAGAAAATCGAGTACTTACGCCTTTATATTATTTGGGTTGACTTTTTTTGGCTTATTGCTACTAGAATTGAATAGCTTTCTTAAGAAAAAAGAATTGAAATAATTTAAAAAATTTTAATGCCGTGTTAAAAAATTTCTAAGCGTTATAGTTTTAATTAAACTTAAGTTTAAAAAACTGACTATCAAAAAATAACTTGAAGATTCATAAAAATTAACACTAAAACACACGATGTTAGATGTTTAAAAATATTTCTAAAATTTTTTCTTCCCACATCGCTGTAAAAATTATTGGACTAGCCAATATTGCAATTACGTTAAATTTTTTAACCGTTGATAATTTTGGCGAATACAGTTACTATTTAGTTTTATTACAACTTGTTTCAATTACTTGTGATCCTTTTTTTTCATCTTACTTACAAGATTTTAGAGCATTTAACTACCAAAAATATAGCCTAGGAATTCTTATTTTTCCAATTATATTACTCCCTTTTTTTTATTTAATAACCTTAAAATTTAAAAGTGATTTTAAGGCCATAATTTTTATCATATTTTGTCTTTATTATATTTTAAGCTCTATTTTGAAATCCTTTTTAAACGCAAAAGAACGTTATTCTGAATATGGATTGGTAGATGTTTTTAGGCAGTCGAGTATTTTTATAAGTACCCTTGCTGTTTTTTATTTTTTTAAAAATAACGATTTCATTTTTCTATTAACCATCAATTATATGGTAGCCTTGGCGGTAATACTAATGTTATTTATAATTTTAATAAAAAAAGAAGATATTTCTTTAATCCCAGAATACTCGATTCTAAAAAAGATTGTCAAAGAGTCAAAATATTTAATTCTTTACGTCTCTTTAATTCCCTTTATTTCTTTTATAGATTCCTATTTTGTAGAATCTTACTTAACAAGCAAAGATTTAGGACTCTATTCCTTTTCTTTAAAAATATTTAATGTTTCTATATTGCTAATTATCCCAATCCAAACAGTTTTAAATATTAGACAGATAGAAATAGCTAAAAAAAATGGATATTTTATTTTTTTTAAAACTTATTTCAAAAAAATATTTATTTTTTCTTCTTTAGTATTTGGGAGTGCCATTTTATTTAATTGGTGGATAGTTAATTTTATATACACTGAATATCAATCTTCTTATTGGGTTACAAATATTTTGCTGTGCACTTCATTTTTTAGTTATCTGAGTTTGCCTTTTTCATTTCTTTTGGCTTATAGAAAGTACCAATTATTATTTGGGATTGCTGTGGTAGGTGTTTTTATAAGTATATTGATTAATTACTTATTTATTAACCAATACGGTATTTATGCTGCTGCAGTTTCGACTTTTTTAGCGCTTACAATCATTAATTTAGGAGGGGCCATTGTTTCATATTATACTTTAAAAGATAAGGCTGTTGTATGAATTTAACATTAAAAAATATTTATAAATTTTTTTTTTATGTTGGGATATTTTTTATTCCAATTAATTCGTATGAGGGTATTTCTTTTTTGGGTGAATATCGACAAGAAGGAGCTATTGTATTCTTTTTAATTTCATTTTTATTCTATATAATAAATATTGTTTTAAAGGGCTCTATAAAAATTCCGTATAAAAATATCATTTTTCAAGCTTTAGTACTTTTTGTAGTCTGGATTATGCTAGCTACAATTTTTAATCTTCCATCTATAAATTATAATTATATAAAGGAAACTTCAGGTATAAGTCGATTTATAAGACAGTTTTTCTCCCTAACAATTGTTCTTTTTCTATTTATCCTTGCTTATAATATTTACGCTGATTATACTGTGAAAACTATTTTTTTTAAATTGAGACGCGTGTTTTTGTATTCATTCATTCTCATTTGTATCTATGGGTTATTAGAAATACTTGTAGTTTATTACAGCGTTTTTAGCTTAAAAAATACAATCCTATTATTTAACTATTTCCCATTTACAAATGTTTATTTAGATTTCACTTTCAAAAGGATTTCTTCATTCTCGCTTGAACCTCCTTTTTTGGCTATATATTTAATGACCATTGCAGGGTGGATGTACAGTTACATTGTTACTTCCAAAAAAAATAATATTAAAAAATATATACCTACTATTCTTATATTTATAATTACATTTTATTCTGGCTCTAGAACGGCATTAGTAGTTATATCTATACAATTCATTGTTTTTTTAGCTACTTTATTTTCAATCAACAAATACTATCGCAAAGTGGTTAATAGGTTTTTACTTGCAACTTTATTGCTATTTATATTTGTTTTCGCTATTGAGAGTAATGATTTTTCGAAAGCGATTAACGAAAAAGTAAATTCTTTAAATTTTTTAAATAATTTACTTGAAAATACTTCAAACAGAACAAGATTCGGAATACAATATGCATCAATTCTGGTTTTTTTAGAAAACCCAATAACAGGCGTTGGTTTCGGACAACAAGCCTATCAGGCAAGACCTAAATATCCAAAATGGGCAACAGAAAATAATTATGAGTTTAAATTATGGTATTTAAATGATAAAGTTAAATCATTTCCACCTGGCTATAATATTTACACCAGATTATTAGCCGAAACAGGAATTATTGGATTTTTATTATTTACCCTTTTAATTAGTCTATTAATATTGCAAAGCAAAAAATCGATTAAAAACAGTCAGGGTTTAGAAAAAATAATTAACGTAGTTTTGCTTGTGTCTTTTACTGGATTTATTATAAATTGGTTACAAATTGACAGTTTTAGAATATTTGGCTTTTGGATTTGTTTAGCCTTAATTATTAAACAAATGCAAGATAGAAAAGTAGAAAATGGTTAACGATGTCATCTTATTAATACCACATTATAATAATGCAGACGGCCTCAAAAAATCCTTAAAATCAATAGGAAAAACTGAAAAAATTGATGTTTTGATTGTTGATGATGGAAGCCATAAAAACTGCATTATTGAGGATGATGTTCGCGCTTGTTTCATAGCAAGTGGCACTGTCTTTTTTAAATATCTAAAAACAAACCAAGGCATTGAACATGCACTAAATACGGGACTCAAGTTTATTTTAAAAAATAAGTATAAGTATACCGCAAGGTTAGATTGTGGCGATTTATGCTACGAGAATCGTTTTAAAAAACAGCTTACATTTCTTCAAAATAACCCTAATATTAGTTTAGTTGGAACAAATGTTAAATTTTATAGTCCTCAAAATAAATTTTTATATGCCTTAAGCTTGCCAGAATTAGATACAGATATTAGGAAAAAAATGTACATAAACGCTATGTTTATTCACCCAACTATCATGTTTTCTAACCATATTTTAAAAAAAACAGGTTTGTATCCAACAAATTACAAAGCAGCCGAAGATTTTGCGTTTTTTTTTAAGGTAATTAAGTATTATAAAGTGGCTAATATCAACGAGTTTTTGGTAAATTGTGAATTGAATCCTGATGGAATATCAAAGGTTCAAAGAAATTCACAAGCAAAAAATAGAATTAAAATAATTTTAGAAAATTTTTATTTTGGCTTCTATCCAATTTATGGCCTTTTGCGAAGCCTTTTGCTTTTTGTTTTGCCGGTTTGGTTTTTATTACAAATCAAAAGAATTTTAAAATGAAACTCAGTAAAGTCAAAATTAATTTAATTTATGATTTGGTTTTTTCAATACTAGTCTTTTCATTGCCTTTATCAATGGCGATTCCTAATATTTGCCTTGCGCTTCTTATAGTTTTGTATTTAATTAAAAAGGAAAAAATAAACTTTAAAAGTTATGTGCTTAAAGCTACTATAATTTTAATCTCATTTTTTATCTTAAAAGCAATACTTACTCATACATTTTTATTAAATATATTTTTTTATAAAAAATTACTAATCGTTTTAGCGCTCACTTTGCTTGTTCAAAAAATAGAAAATAGGAATTTAGTAAAGATTTTTTTTATTGGTGGTGTATTGCTAGCAATTATCATAACCATCTATAATGTAGGTAATTATTACCTTAAATTTCACGAAATTCCACTAGGTGATACCAGCCAATCAATTAAATTATTAATGATTCATCGACCTTATTTTGGGTTTATGGGCGTATTAGCTATAATATTTTTGCTTCAATTAAAGGCGGCGATGTTAACTAAAAAAAGTTATTTATATTTATGTATCTTCTTAATTTCAAGCTTTATAGTCTTTATTTCGGCCAGACTTTCATTATTTTTAATTTTAATTATTTTTATAACAATCATTTTAAAAAACAAACAAATTTCTTTTAATAAAGCTGCTTTTTATATCTCACTAAGCTTGATAACTTTGTTTGTTATTTTTTATGTAAATAATAACTTAAAACAACGATTCCACCTTCAAAATAGCTTTAAAGAAACTATAAGCGAACTCTCAAATTATGAGCCAAGAGTCATTATTTGGAGTTGCTCCTATAATTTAATTAAACAAAAAGATTATAATTTTTTGTTCGGATTTAATGACCTTCAAAATATTAAAAATTATCTGGTAAATTGCTACGTCGATAAAATAGAAAACAAGTCAAAAAGAGAATATTATATTACCGAAAAGTTTAATTCACACAACCAATTTATTGATTTCTTTTTGAGCGGTGGAATTGTTGGCTTACTCATTTTCATCTCCTTTTTTGTTTATATTATCTATTATATAAAACTCAATATTTATTCGCTTTTGCTGGTTTTATCTTTCATCTTGTTCTGTTTTCTTGAAAATGTTTTATGGCGTCAAATGGGCGCTTATCTATTTGGTATTTTTATACCTTTATGTGAATTTGATAGCAATAAAAATTATGCTAAATAACGATAAAAACATTTTATTAATTGACTGGTTAGATGTTTATGGGGGCGCTGAGCGTGTAGTAAAATACTTAGATGAAATCTATCATTTTGACAAAGTTTATACTTTGGTAAATGTTATGCCAAAACAAGCTCTTGATAAGATGTTTAGCAATAAAAAACTGATTGTAAAAACTTCTTTCCTTCAGGTCTTTGGCAAGCATTTTAGGTATGCCTTGCCTTTATTTCCATTAGCCCTAAAAAGTATTAAGATTTATGAGAAAAACGCCCTTGTAATTAGTGTAACGCATTCTGTTGTAAAAGGTGTTGAGGTTTCTAAAGAAAGCCTCCATATTTCCTACCTTGTTTCAAGAAACTTAAAATACGTTTGGGAAGAAAAAGATTTATATTTTAAAGGTTTTAAAAAGTTATTCTCGTTTATAATCGCTCCGCTCAAAAAATTTGATATCAAATCTGCAAACAAACCAAATGTACTTATTGCAGTGTCTAATTTTGTGGCTAATTGGGCAATTAAAAAATATCAAAAAGAGATAAATGTAATTTATGCCCCAGTTAATATTGACGATTTTGAATTGCAAGAAAAAAAAGAGGATTTTTATGTTTCTGTAGGAAGATTAGAGCCCTACAAAAGGTACGATATTCTTATTGATACCTTTAATAAAAATGGCAAGAAATTAATAATTATAGGAGATGGATCTCTTATTGATGTTTTAAAAGCAAACGCAAAAGCGAATATCGAATTTAAAGGGTATTTATTTGCCAATAAGTCTAAAGATTTTTTAAAAAAGGCCAAAGCTTTTATTTTTTGTGGAAAAGAAGATTTTGGTATTGCACTTCTCGAACCGCAAGCTTGTGGAACTCCTGTAATTGCCTTTGGTGAAGGCGGAGCGCTAGAAACTATCATAGAAAATAAAACGGGAATCTTTTTTTATCAACAAAGCTCAGAGGCCTTACTTGATGCCATTAAAAAATTTGAAGCCCTAAAATTTGAAGCCTCATTTATAAGAAATCACGCCGAAAAATTTTCGGTACTAAATTTTAAACAGCATTTCATCGAGGAAGTCAATTTTCAAAAAAAACTATTTCGTTAAATTATTACCGCTACCTCAATTGATAGAGCCTAATTAAAAGCTTTGTTTTTTTATAAATTTAAAACCTATTTATCTCTGCACTTTAAATAATTACCTTTATTTTTGAGACATCAATTTTAACCATTAAATGAAGCAATCGCCCGGAAGATATTCAAAGTACCTCAGGTTAATAAATATTATCATACATATCCTAATCATCAACCTAAGCCTCTTTTATTTTGATAAGTCTATCATTCAAAATTCTTTCCACATTATTTACATCAATTTTAGTTGGTTAATTATTGCCTACATCACCAATTTCTATCACACTTATCGGTTTACCGATTTTACCAAACTTATGACTCGGCTGGTAATACAATTCAGCATTTTTAGCTTAGCAAATATCTCTTATTACGCCATCACGCAGCAACAACTCAGTATTGACATCCAAACTAAAATAGCTACAAGTGTATTTTTGGGCTTATTAGCTACCTTAATGTTCTTTTATTTTTCTCTAAAAATCTATCGTACACATGGCGGTAATTATAGAAGGGTGGTAATTATTGGCAATAGTATAAACGATAAAAAACTAAAAGATTTTTTTACAAGTCGCACCGAATTTGGATACCAGTTCTTAGGCTTTTTTAGCGATAAAACATTTAAAAATAAAGACTATATCGGAACTATAGATCAGGCATTCAAATTTATCTCCAACAATATGGTTGACGAAATTTATTGCTCACTTGACGAACTGACAAAAGAACAAATTCGCAAGTTTATTAAATTCTCCGACGAAAATTATAAAACATTAAAATTCACACCTAAATCCGATCACTTTTTTATTAACGAAGCGCAAGTAGAATATTATGATTACCTCCCAATTGTCACCTTGCGTAAAAACCCTTTAGCAAAACCCTTTGAAGGCTTTGTTAAAAGAGCTTTCGATATACTATTTTCTTTAATTATCATCATAACTTTATTATCTTGGTTAACCCCCATTTTATGGATTTTAATCAAGTTAGAATCAAAAGGTCCTTTGTTTTTCAAGCAAATTAGAGAGGGTTTGAACGGAAATCAATTCAGCTGTTATAAGTTCCGATCAATGCTTCAAAATGACTTTGAAGAATTAAAACAAACCGAAAAAAATGATGTCCGAATTACCAAAATAGGAAAAATAATTCGAAAAACAAGTATTGACGAATTGCCGCAATTTATCAATGTATTTCTCGGGCAGATGAGTGTAGTGGGACCTAGACCGCATATGTTAGCGCAGGGAGAAAAATTTAAAGCCGTTGTCAATAAATACTCCGTGCGCTATTTTATTAAACCCGGTATTACAGGCTTGGCACAAGTAAAAGGTTTTAGGGGTGAAATTGAAACCGTGTCCGATATCAAAAACCGTGTAAAATTCGATTTGTTTTACATCGAAAATTGGTCATTTCTATTAGATATTAAAATCATTTTTCAAACTATTTTTAACGCCCTTAAAGGAGAAAAAAACGCTTATTAATCTTATGAATATTCTCATACTTGGCTCTGGTGGCCGTGAACATACTTTAGCTTATAAACTCAACCAAAGCAAGTTGTTAAACAAACTTTATATTGCGCCGGGTAACGCCGGAACCCAACAAATTGGAATTAATTTGGCGTTTAGTCCCACCAATTTCGATGCCGTTAAACAAGCTGTTTTAAAATATCAAATTTCAATGGTAATTGTCGGACCTGAAGACCCTTTGGTAAAAGGAATTCACGATTATTTTTTAGCAGATGTTGACCTAAAAAATATCAAAGTTATCGGTCCTCAAAAAATAGCAGCCCAACTTGAAGGTAGTAAAGAATTTGCTAAAGAATTTATGATGCGTCATCACATTCCAACAGCAAAATATCAAAGTTTCACTTTCAAAACCTTGTTGGATGGATTTTGTTTTTTAGAAAGCCTAAATCCTCCTTATGTTCTTAAAGCAGA
>JAVHOP010000058.1:14867-19577 GCA_036170135.1 Flavobacteriaceae bacterium
TGGATGGATTTTGTTTTTTAGAAAGCCTAAATCCTCCTTATGTTCTTAAAGCAGACGGACTTGCCGCCGGAAAAGGTGTTGTCATTTTAAATGATTTACAAGAAGCTAAAGCTGAATTAAAATCGATGCTAGCTGATAAAAAATTTGGCGAGGCCAGTTCAAAAGTAGTAATTGAGGAATTTTTAGATGGTATTGAAATGAGTTGTTTTATTCTAACTGATGGTAAAAACTACGTAAACTTACCTAATGCCAAAGATTACAAACGCATTGGTGATGGCGATAAAGGTTTAAATACAGGTGGTATGGGCGCTGTTTCACCCGTTCCTTTTGCAGACCATATCTTTCTTAATAAAGTTGAAGAGCGCATTGTTAAACCAACCGTAAACGGTTTGAAACAAGATGCCATTCCATTTGTAGGTTTTATATTTATTGGCTTGATAAAAGTAAATGACGAACCTTTTGTAATTGAATATAATGTTCGCTTAGGCGACCCAGAAACCGAAGTTATTTTGCCTCGTATTAAATCAGATATGGTGGCACTTTTTCAAGCAACTGCAAATCAAGAATTAGACACTTTTAAGCTTGATATTGACGAGCAATCAGCTACCACAGTCATGTTGGTTGCCGGCGGCTATCCCGAAGCTTATCAAAAGGGAAATCCCATTACGGGTTTAGAAAAAATAACCGATTCGTTAGTTTTTCATGCCGGTACAACCACAAAAAGCAATCAAATAGTCACCAATGGTGGGCGTGTTTTAGCGGTAACTTCTTTTGGAAAAGATTTTAAAGACGCCTTAAAAAAATCATATCGACAAATTGAGAAAATTCATTTTGAAAAGATGAATTACAGAAAAGATATTGGCTTCGATTTATAAATCAATTTCCCAGTCCTTTTTAGCTCCATAAAAAAATGAAAAAAATTCTTGTTGCGCCACTAAATTGGGGATTAGGTCACGCCACGCGATGTATTCCCATTATCAACAGCTTGCTAGAAAATGGTTTTGAGCCACTAATTGCATCTGATGGCGACGCTTTATTGTTATTACAAAAAACATTTCCTAATCTTAAAAGTTTTCAACTGCCGAGTTATCCAATTACTTATCCCAAAAATGGTTTTTTTTTAATAATCCATTTAATGCTAAAATTTAATAAATTTAAAGCAACCTACAAGGCCGAGCGACTTTTAATTGACAGAATTGTAAAGCTGGAGCACCTTGACGGAATTATCTCCGATAGCCGGTTTGGGTGTTTTAATAAGGCGGTAAAATCGGTTTATATCACACATCAGTTAAATGTATTGTCAGGTATTTTTACTTATTTCTCTTCAAAACTTCATCAAAATATCATCAAAAAATACAACGCTTGTTGGGTGCCTGATGATAAAAAAAATACCCATTCCGGAAAATTGTCAAAATCGACTTCCGTTAAGGTAAAATATATTGGAATTTTGAGTCGATTTGTAGCACAACAATCAGTTATAAACTACGATTATTTGCTCTTATTATCAGGTCCCGAACCACAGCGAAGTCAGCTAGAAAAAATGTTATTACAGGCTTTTAAAAATACCGATAAGCGCGTGTTATTAATTCAGGGAAAAGTTGAAAACATCCAAAGAGAATTCCATAAAAACGGCATTAAAATTGTCAATTTTATGTTGCAAATCAACTTACAAAAAGTCATCGCGCAAAGCGAAATAATCATTGCGCGATCAGGTTATTCAACCATTATGGACTTGGCTACAATGCGCAAAAAAGCATTCTTTATTCCTACGCCCGGGCAAACGGAACAAATTTATCTGGCAAAATTATTATCCAAAAATTGTATCGCTCCTTTTGCTTGGCAAACACAATTTAAAATAGATGATTTAAATAAAATTGAAAATTTTAAGGGATTTACTGAATCGATTCCACAGAGTAATAGACTCACAAAAGCGTTAAAAATATTTAAATAATGCTAAATCACTTTTTCGAGTGTAAACGAAAAAGTAGAACCCTTGCCAACCGTACTTTTTACAAAAACCTGCTGTCTATGCGATTCGATAATGTGTTTAACAATGGCTAAGCCTAAGCCCGAACCACCTTCTTTTCGGGTACGACTTCGCTCAACGCGATAAAAGCGTTCAAAGAGTCTTGGCAAATGCTCTTTGCTAATCCCCTCACCATTATCCTTAACATTTATAACCACTTGATTTTTTGAGAACTCGGCAATAGAAACAATTGTTACGCCTCCTCTTTTGCCATATTTTAAAGAGTTGACAATTAAATTTAAGAGCACTTGTTCTAAGCGTTCAAAATCGCCTTTAACCAAAATTGGCACATCGTAATTCTTGTCTAAAGTAAGGCTGACTTTGTGTTTTTGGGCTTTAATTTCTAATAGTTCGAAACTGTTTTTAATTAAGCTAACCAAATCAATGGTATCCATTTTTAGGTTTAAATTTCCGGTTTCGAGCTTGGTAATCATATCTAAATCTTTGATGATGTAGATTAAACGTTCAACCCCTTTATCGGCGCGTTTCAAATATTTTGTCCGCAATTCTTTGTTCTTTGCAGCGCCTTCTAAAAGTGTTAAAATATAACCCTGAATTGTGAATAACGGCGTTTTAAGTTCGTGCGAAATATTGCCTAAAAATTCTCTCCGATAGGTTTCGCGCATTTGCAAGGTTTCAATTTCTTGGCGTTTGCCTTCGGCAAATTCGTTTACCTTTTTAGAAAGTGCGTCCATATCAGAACTAATGGGCTTTTTATTGAGATTGGAAACATCTAATAAAGATACATCATCATAAATTTTTTGAACTTTTTTGTAAATAAATTGCTGTACGCGATTTTTAATGATTGCCAATGAAATTGTAAAAAAAACGACAAAGAATATCAAAAAATACCAAGTAGAAGCTGAAATATTAAAATAACTGTTTAATAAAAATAGCAGAATAGAGGCGATGAAGCTTAGGATTAAAGCCAAAATAATTGCAAATTTATAAGTAGTTTTAATCACGCTCATCGCTTAAAACAAATTTATAGCCAACACCTTTTATGGTTTTAAAATAATGATCGCCAATTTTTTCGCGCAATTTGCGAATGTGTACGTCTATCGTTCTATCGCCAACAACCACATCGCTGCCCCAAACAGTCTCTAAAATATACTCTCGTTTAAAAACTGTTCCCGGATTTGAGGTGAGTAACACAAATAATTCGAATTCTTTTTTGGGTAAATTAATTTGAACTTCATTTTTTAAAATATAATAGTCGTCTTTAAAAATCTGAATGTCACCTATTTTTATAAATCTTGGCGATTCACTCTTTTTAAAACGTCTTAATAGCGCCTTGACTTTACTCACCAAAACCTTTGGTTTTACGGGTTTTGTAATGTAATCATCGGCGCCGGCTTCAAACCCAGCCATTTGAGAATAATCTTCACCCCGTGCCGTAAAAAAGACAATTAAAACCTCTTCTAAACCTTTAATGGCGCGGAGTTTTTCACAAGCTTCGATACCGTCCATTTCGGGCATCATCACATCGAGCAATATCAGTTGAGGCAAATGTTTTTTAGCTGATTTTAAAGCTTCTAAACCGTTTTTTGCGGTTTTAACTTGATAACCTTCATTCTTTAAATTGTAACCTACAATTTCTAAAATATCTGGTTCATCATCAACCAAAAGAATTTTGATAGCTTCTTTCTTCATCGGATTTTTACCTTTTTACGACAAAATTAAACATAAAAAAGGACTTCATATTTACCTGATGTAAAATTGATGATTTGTTAACATTCACATTTACAAATAGCCAAGTGCCATTAAATTATTGTTAAAGATTAAAAAAATTATTTAAAACCACGCATTTTAAAAAATTAAAGTTTAATTTTATCCGACCGAAGAAAATAATTTAAAACTTATTAATATGAAAAAACGCTACTTTTTACTATTTACTTTAATAACCTCCTTGTCTTTTGGGCAAACGTTAGTTAATGAAAATTTTGATTATGGCCCAGCAGCAGGAAACTTAAATGCTTTAAGTGCTGGAAATTGGCAAACTTCCTCTGGCACTACACCCGTTGGATATGCTACCACAAACTTAACAATGTCCAGTTATCCTTCTTCTGGTGTGGGCGGTTCAGCTACGATTGTTGACACAAATTCTGAAGACGTATATCGCGCATTTTCTGCAGTATCTACAGGAACCGTATATGCTAGTGCTTTAGTAAATATCAGTGCTGTGAGTACTGGAACTTATTTTTTTCATTTGAAAGATAATGGTACGATTAATTTTAGAGCACGTGTAGGTGCCAAGGATAATGGTTCGGGAAAAATACTGTTTGGTATTGGTGCATCTTCATCCACTTTAGTTTATGGTATTACTCCTTTCAATTTAAACACAACATACCTTATTGTTGCTACTTATGAAATAAGTACTGGCAAATCAAATTTATATGTTTTAACGGCGCCTGTGGCAACAGAGCCGGGTTCGCCAGAAGCTACAAATACAGGAGCTACTGGTACGGTTATATCTGGTGTTGCATTACGTCAAGCAACTAACATACCTACTGCAACAATTGATGGTGTACGCATAGCAACTACTTGGAATGATATTATGAATAACGTAATCGTTCCGGCAATTACCGTTACGGGAACTGTTTCAACTTTAAAATATATTACCGGTAACGGTCCCTCTGCCGAAAAATCGTTTACGGTTGAAGGCTCTAATTTAACTGCCGATA
>JAVHOP010000058.1:19677-42630 GCA_036170135.1 Flavobacteriaceae bacterium
TCGACAACTATTTATGTTCGTTTAGCCGCTAGTTTAGCTGTTGGTTCTTATAGTGGCGACATGACCATGACATCTACTGGTGCAACCGATAAAACCGTGATACTTACTGGTCACGTTTATGCTACACTTACCAATGCCTTAGTTATTATCGGTGTATTTGACGCCAATATTACGGGCGATCTTACTGGCTCTTCACCTAGAGGTATAGAATTAATGGCTTTAAAAAATATTCCAGACTTGAGTATTTTTGGTGTAGAAAGTGCTAATAATGGAGGCGGTGCCATAGGAGAAGAATTTACCTTCCCGGCCGTTGCTGCTACACAAGGTCAAACCATTTTTGTTGTTAATACGGGTCAAGAAGCTGATTTTGCTACTTATTTTGCTGACGCTTCGGTTGCCGCCGATTACACTTCAGGCGCTATGGCTATCAATGGAAATGATGCCATTGTATTATATGAAAACACTTTTATGATTGATGTTTTTGGAGAGCCAGCTGTTGATGGTGCAGGTACCGCTTGGGATTATACAAATGGTTGGGGGTATAGAAATGCCGATACCGGACCGAGCACAACTTTTACCGCCACAGATTGGCAATTAGGAAATGTAAGTGAATTAGGTCAATCTACAAATGCAGCTTCTTCAACACCATACCCTATAAAGACCTACACTAATGTTTTAGGCATTGGCAAACAACAACTTGTAGATGGTTTTGCATTATATCCAAACCCTGTTCGCGGTGGATCGGTAAGTATTCTATCGCGATCTAATACCGTCAAAAACATTACAATTTTTGATATTATTGGCAAACAAGTTTATCAAAAAACAACTACTGCAACGCAGTTAAACATCAGCCAATTAAAAACGGGTATGTACTTTGTAAAAGTAGTTCAAGATGGTAAAATTGCAACTAGAAAATTAGTGGTACAATAAACTTTATAGCTTTATAATGATTATAAAAACATCCCGAAATATCGGGATGTTTTTGTTTGTACAAAAATAATCAGTCCAAATTATTGTTAATGTATTTAAAATGAATACCTTTATCAATTAATTAATAATTAAACAATGTCCTCTATTTTAAACACACCGCTTCATAAAATTCTATTTTTAGATATAGAAACGGTTCCCGAAGTTGAAAGCTTTGATAAACTCTCTGAAGAAAAGCAACAACTATTTTCAGATAAAACTGAATATCAACGAAAAGATGACGTCACCGTTGAAGATTTTTACCAACGCGCAGGCATTTGGGCTGAGTTTGGAAAAATAGTTTGCATTTCGGTAGGCTTTTTTGTTGAAAACAAAAACGGAAATCAATTTAGAGTGACTTCTTTTATAGGTGATGAAGTTAAGATTCTAACCGATTTTAAAGCACTTCTTGAGGACCATTTTAGCAAAAAAGATCAAATGCTTTGCGCACATAATGGCAAGGAATTCGACTTTCCTTACATTGCACGTAGGATGGTTGTCAATAGAATTAGCATTCCCGAAAAGTTGAATTTATTTGGCAAAAAACCTTGGGAAGTTCCTCATTTAGACACCTTAGAGTTGTGGAAATTTGGTGATTATAAACATTATACTTCATTAAAATTATTGGCAAATATTTTAGATATTCCATCGCCAAAAGACGATATTGACGGCAGTGAGGTTGCCGAAGTTTTTTATAAAGAAAAAAATGCTAATCGCATTAAAATTTATTGCGAAAAAGACACCATTACCGTGGCGCAACTCCTATTGCGATTTAGTAATTTACCTATTTTAACACCAAAAGAAATTGTATTTGTCTAAGGGTTTAAAACTGATTTTTGAACTACTTCAAAAACCTTTCCGTTATCGCAACGCAAGGTTTTACTCGGAAATTTAAGAATGAGGGCGTAATCGTGCGTTGCCATTAAAACAGTTTTTCCGCTTTTGTAAATGTCTTGTAAAACTTGCATTACTTCAACCGAAGTTTTAGGATCTAAATTTCCGGTGGGTTCATCGGCTAAAATCATATCGGGATCGTTAAGCAAAGCACGCGCAATAGCAATGCGCTGTTGCTCGCCACCAGACAATTCAAAAGGCATTTTATACGCTTTAGATTGCATTTCTACTTTCTTTAAAACGGCTTCTATTTTGGCTTTTATTTCGGCTTTATCTTTCCAACCTGTTGCTTTTAATACAAAGGCTAAATTTTCGAAAACATTGCGGTCTAGTAATAATTTAAAATCCTGGAAGACAATTCCCAACTTGCGTCTTAAAAAGGGGATTTGGTTCTCTTTAAGTACTTTTAAATCATATCCAACAATGTTTCCTTCACCTTCATTTAGTGGTAAATCGGCATAAAATATTTTCATCAAACTACTTTTACCACTTCCGGTTTTACCTATTAAATACACAAATTCACCCTTTTCAATTTTGATATTAACATCAGATAATACCAGTACATTATCTTGATAAATAGAAGCGTTTTTTAAATTTAACATGATTTTATAATGATTCTTTAGTCACAAATGTAGTGTTAATTTTAAAAATTAATTGCTAAATTCGGCTAACTATTATATCTCTATATTTGAAAGTAATTTTATAAGCTTTGAAAACTTTTTTTATATTACTCTTCTTTATTTCAATGATTTGTATGGGCGATACCCAAAAAAGCGCTATTAATGCTTCGGGTATCCTTATTCAAACAATTGCTTTGGCTCCCGAACCAATTACCAATAATGCCGTAAGTGCTGCAAAAATTGTTGATGAAACTTTTATATACAGTTTTGGAGGGCTAGACAGCACCAAATTATTTTCGGGCATCCACAAGCGGAGTTATCGTTATAATATCGACCAAAATACTTGGTTGCAATTGCCTAACTTACCCGACACCCTCGGCAAAATTGCCAGCGCTGCCAGTTTAATTAAAGATACGATTTACATTATTGGTGGCTATCATGTTTTTGCCAATGGCAACGAAATTTCATCGAATAAAGTGCATCGATTTAGCATTAAAAACAACACCTTTTTATCCGATGGTGCCCCCATTCCAATTCCCATTGATGACCAAGTACAAAGCGTTTGGCGCGACAGTTTAATTTATGTTATTTCGGGATGGAGTCAAAAAGAAAATGTGCCAAATGTTCAAATTTACAATCCATTTACCAATTGTTGGCATAATGGAACAGCGCTTCCTAACAATCATCATTACAAAGCATTTGGTGCTGGAGGTGTGATTTTAAAAGACACCATTTTTTATTTTGGTGGCGCAGCTATGGGCGCACATTATCCCGTTCAAACGAGGCTCGTAAAAGGGCTTATAAATCGTAAAAAACCTACTGAAATAAACTGGACTGAAATGACTCTTGATTCTACTTTTGGCAGTTATAGACTAGCAGCTACTTTGGTCAAAAACTCACCTCATTTTATTGGTGGTAGTGCGGTAACTTACAATTATAACGGTATCGCTTATAAAAATAAAGAAGGTGTTTTGCCACATCAAACGGACTTTTATTATCAAGCGAACAAAATTTATAAAAATTTTAACAAGCTTTTACCGATGGATTTAAGAGGTTTGGCTTCGGTAAACGACAGTACTAAGTATATTTTTGGAGGCATGGAAAATTACCAAAAAGTATCAAATAAAATTCTAAAACTAACTTGGAAATAACTTTTAAAAATCGCTCTTATGAATTCATTTATTAAAATGGGATCTATTTTAGGTCTAACTTTTTTGCTTTTTTCGTGTACTAAAAACCCACAAACAACCAACTTAAAACAAGGTATTTGGCGCGGTATTATCGATATTCAAGGTAATGATTTACCTTTTAACTTTGAAATTTTAAAAACAGGAGCGGTTTATTCGGCAAACCTAATCAATGGAAAAGAACGCATTAAGCTTGATGAAGTAAGCGTTCTAGGCGATTCTGTTGTAATAAAAATGCATATTTTTGATATTGATATTCGCGCAAAAATTGACGGTGATAACCTTAGCGGATTGTATATAAAAAATTACGCCGACAATTATCGGTTACCTTTTAAAGCCATATTCGGTAAAACAGGCCGATTTGAAAAACCTCAAAGCAACAAACTATTTGATGGACGCTGGGAAACCACTTTTGTAAAAGATGATGGTGGCACTTATCCGGCCTTAGGTATTTTTAAAGCTGATGGCGACTTATTAACAGGAACTTTTATGACCGAAACCGGCGATTATCGCTATTTAGAAGGTTACACTGAGAATAATACCATGCATTTATACACTTTCGATGGAAATCATGCCTATGTATTTAAAGCCAATTTACAAAAAGATGGAACTTTAAAAGGAAACTTTTTCTCGGGCCGCTCTTCAAATGAACCTTTTACGGCTCTAAATAATCCAACTTTTGAATTGCCAAATGCTTTAGAACTGACTTATCTAAAAGCAGGTTACGACAAAGTAAATTTCTCCTTTCCGGGATTAGATGGCAAGCCCGTAACTTTAAACGACGATAAATATAAAGGCAAGGTTATTGTACTTCAAATTTTTGGCACTTGGTGTCCAAATTGTATGGACGAAACCTTGTTTTACAAAGATTGGTATGATAAAAATAAAGCTCAAGGTGTCGAAATCATTGGGCTGGCTTACGAAAATCCAAAAAATGGAAAATTTGATTTCGACTATGCTAAGAGTCGTGTAGAAAAGATGAAGGAAAAATACAAGGTGGGTTATGATTATGTACTTGCTGGAATTTCTGAATCATCGGATGCCTCTAGAAGTTTGCCGATGCTCAATAAAGTAATCTCATTTCCAACAACCATAATTATTGATAGAAAAGGAGTTGTTAGGCGCATTCATACAGGTTTTTCTGGTCCCGCTACCGGTAAATATTACGAAGTTTTTGTAGAAGATTTTAATACTTTTATGAATACCCTAATTGCCGAAAAGGTTTGAGTGAAAAATTACCTGTAAGGTGTTTCTGTAAGCCTTTATATAAAAAAAGAGCAACTTTTAAATGCTTGTAAATTATTATTAAAAGTCTTTCATTCAATAATAAAATAAGTACCTTTAAACTTCAAAATAATCTAAATTTATATACTATGGTTTTGTTTTTTCCTATTCTAATCATTTTTGGACTGCTGTTAGTTTTTGGTATGTTTTATACTGTAAAACAGCAAACTACAGCGCTTGTAGAACGCTTAGGGCGTTTTCAAAACATCAGTCAAGCTGGATTAAATTTCAAAATTCCGCTCATTGACAGAATTGTTGGTCGTGTTAATTTAAAAATTCAACAATTAGATGTGATTGTAGAAACCAAAACAAAAGATGATGTTTTTGTCTTGTTAAAAATCTCTGTTCAGTTTCAAATTCTTCGCGAAAAAGTTTATGATGCTTTTTACAAACTCCAAAATCCGCACGAACAAATTACCGCCTTTATTTTTGATACCGTGAGAGCTGAAGTGCCAAAAATGAAACTCGACGATGTTTTTGAAAAGAAAGATGACATCGCCTTAGCAATACAACGCGAACTCAAAGAAGCAATGATGAATTATGGATACGATATTGTAAAAGCTTTAGTTACAGATATCGATCCAGATAAACAAGTAAAAGCCGCTATGAACCGAATTAATGCAGCCGAACGCGAAAAAGTTGCAGCTCAATACGAAGGCGATGCACAGCGCATTATTATTGTTGAAAAAGCTAAAGCTGAGGCCGAAAGCAAACGCCTACAAGGTATGGGAATTGCCAATCAACGACGCGAAATTGCTAGAGGTTTAGAAGAAAGTATGGATGTTTTAAATCGGGCAGGTATTAACTCTCAAGAAGCATCGGCATTAATTATCATCACACAACATTACGACACTTTGCAAGCCGTTGGAGAGCGCACCAGCAGTAACTTAATTCTGATGCCAAACACGCCAACTGCAGCTAGCAATATGTTGAATGAAATGACGGCTTCATTAGTGGCTGCCAACAAAATTAGCGAAGCTAGTAGAAAACAGTTACCTAAAAAATAAGCTGACTTAAACTGCACTAAAATTGCGAAATTGACTTAGTAATGAAACAAAAAAATCCTGCAAAAATGCAGGATTTTTATATTATAAAACCGAGAAAGATTTATTTTTCTTCTAGTTTTTTATCGGGTTCATCCTCTGATTTAGCGGCTTTTTTGAATTCTTTTATACCAGTACCAATTCCTTTCATTAATTCAGGAATCTTACGTCCTCCAAACAATAAAACCACAATAACTAATATTACTAAAATTTGTTCAGATCCTACAAATAAATAAAACATAGCTAAGTTCATACTTTTAAATTTAGGTTACAAATTTACTAAATTATCTCTTATTTTTGAAATTTAATTATACCTCCAATAAATTTACTAGATTTTTTAACATCTGGATTGCCTTTGTAATACACATTTCCACCTAAACGCACCGAAGCATCTAGCACATCGGTAACATTTATTTCGGCTTTACCGCCCGTAGCTACAATAACTTTGGTTTGTTCGGTTACTAAATTATAAGCATCATAAACACCCCCTTGACCAACTGTAACGTCTTGACTTTTTGCCTTACCTTGTGTGTGAATATTAGCTCCGGAAACAACTTTTATAGACAAATATTTTACGTCTAAAGGCATATCAATAAAAGCACCTTCTTGCGCTTTAAGAGTAATTTTTAACTGATTCATCGTGTCGTCCGAAAAAACGCTAGCGCCTTCGTTAACATCGATGGATTCTATATTTCGGTTTGTATATAACTTAATATCAAAAGTGTATTTGCGAAGACTTTCGGTTAACTTGATGTAAATTTTTAAGTTTCCATTCTTATTAGCAACGATAACGTTGCGCTGATTTTCGCCTGATATTTCAATTTTTTGCTCTGAAGACTGGATGATTTTAATTTTTAATCCGGTGTATACTTTTATCGAATTAAAATCTCCTAAAGAGAGCGTTCGCTTATCTTGCGCAAAGGCTATACTTGAAATTAATATAAATAGTAAAGCAATTTTTTTCATTGTAAAAGTTTTGATTGTGTTAGCGTAATAAATATAACTATTTGTACAAAAATATTGATTTTATTTTGAATCTTTTCCAATTAAATAAAAATCTAAATGCTTGCGTTCTAAGTCAGTTTTTTTAACCTTTACAAAAACAGTATCTCCCAATTGGTATTTGTTTTTTGTCGACTGTCCTATTAAAGCATATTGTTTTTCATCATATAAGTAATAATCGTCTTTAATTTCCTTAATACGCACCATACCTTCGCATTTATTTTCGATAATTTCTACATAAATACCCCACTCGGTTACTCCAGAAATAACGCCCTTAAAGGTATCTTCTTTAAACTTTTGCATGTATTTAATTTGCATGTATTTGATAGAATCGCGTTCAGCTTTGGTTGCAAAAAATTCTTGATCTGAGCTGTGTTTACACTTAATTTCGTAAGGTTCGGCATCAGGCGATTTTAAACCATCTAAATAATGTTGTAATAACCGATGTGTCATCATATCGGGATAACGTCTAATTGGTGAGGTAAAATGACTGTAATAATCGAAAGCTAAACCATAATGACCAATATTTTTGGTAGAATAAATAGCTTTACTCATGGTTCTAATGGTTAAGGTTTCAATCATATTTTCTTCGGCTTTACCGTGAATATCGGCTAACAAATTATTTAAACTGCTAGAAATATCCTTTTTAGTTTGCAAATTAACTTTATAGCCAAATTTACCGATTATTTGCTCTAAATCTTTTAATTTATCGCTATTTGGTTCGTCGTGAATACGATAGACAAATGTCTTATTTGTAGGTTTACTTTCCTTAGATTTTCCTATGAATTCGGCTACTTTTTTATTTGCCAATAGCATAAATTCTTCTATTAATTTATTGGCATCTTTAGCTTGTTTTATAAAAATTCCAATTGGATTGGCATCTTTATCTAAATTAAACTTTACTTCGACCTTATCAAATGAAATAGCACCTTGTGCTAATCGTATTTCACGCATTTTTTTAGCGAGCTTATCTAATATTAAAATCGCTTGATTTAAAGGATTTTTATTGTCAATTTCTTGTTTTTCGATAAGCTCTTGAGCCTCTTCATAAGCATAGCGTTTATCGGAGTGAATGATGGTTCTACCAAACCACTGGTTGATAATTTGAGAATTTTTATTTAATTCAAACACTGCCGAAAATGTCAATTTATCTTCATTTGGACGTAAAGAACATACATTATTCGATAAAATTTCAGGTAGCATTGGCACCACGCGATCAACCAAGTAAACAGATGTTGCGCGTTGGTAAGCCTCATCTTCTAAAATAGATTTTTCTTTTACATAATGCGTTACATCGGCAATATGAACGCCAACTTCATAATTGCCATTTTCTAAAATTTTAAAAGATAATGCATCGTCAAAATCTTTTGCATCGGCAGGATCTATGGTAAAAGTTAAGGTTTTTCTAAAATCGCGACGGACTGCAAAATCTTCTTTAGTAATAGCAGTTTCTATTTTGTTAGCCGCAGTTTCAACAGCTTCTGAAAATTCAAAAGGTAAACCATAATCTATTAAAATAGAATGAATTTCGGTGTTATGATCACCTGGTTTACCCAAAATTCTAGTGATAATTCCGAATGGATTTTTTGAGTTTTGAGGCCAATCTTGAAGCGATACTAAAACCTTATCTCCATCTTGGGCATTATTAATATTGCTTTTAGAAATAAATAGATCGGCGTACATATGAGCGTCGTCTGCCACAACAAAACCAAAATTTTTATTTAAAGTCAGTACCCCTACAAATTCGGTTTTAGCACGTTTTAAAACTTCAAGAACTTCACCTTCTTTTTTACCACTTTTTTTGCGTTTAGAAATATATACTTTAACAGTATCTTGATGTAATCCTTTATTGAGATTTGAAGAATGAATAAAAGTGTCTTTTTCTAACTCATCGCAAATAAAATAGGCATTTCCATTGGATGAAATATCTAATGTACCTAGATAATAATTTGATTTATCAGTTTTTATAGCTTTATATCTATCTCTTGAGGTTTTCTTTATTTTTTTATCTGCTTCTAAATGATATAAGCAATCTAGTACACTATTTTTATCTTCTTTGCTAGTTAATTCTAGTTTAGAAGCAATTTGTTTGTAATTTAATTCTTGTGATGAAACTTTAAATAAATTGATAATAGCAAGTGCTAATTTATTGTCAATTTCATTTTGATTTTGATTTTTCACTAATTATAATTTTAAAAGCTTGTTTATATTACCTGTAAATTTAGAATTTCTTTATTTAGTAATGTTAATTTTCAGTTACAGTTTTATCAATATACAATATTTTTTTAAATAATTTTAAAATATATCCAATAATTTTGAAACTCATTTAATACTTAATTAGTTATAGAATCAAAAAAATAATTTTAATAGTTTTTCTATTTATATAAATTATTACCTATTATTTTCAGTTATTAACATCTATAAATATGATTATTATTTAAAATTAAATTTTAATATAAAATTGTTTAAAGTGATAGACTGTTAACTTATATAATAACTATATAATGTAAAATATTAGGATGCCATTTATGAACAGCAATTAACAATTTAATTTTTTATAAAATCTTAATTTTTAAAGACTAATACCCGTAATTAACAATAGTTAATTACGGGTATTAGTCACTATTGTTTATAAATATTATTTTTTAAATTTTTGATAAGTACCTTAAAAATGGTTGATAAAATGTCATTAAAAAATCAGTCTTTTTTTTGAATTTTTGAATTTTTAACCGCAATACAAAAAAAATAGATATGCTTAACTAAAATTTATAATTAATTAGTAAAACCTTATTAACAATTAACTGTTTTCGCATTTATTTAATTCTTAAATATTTGCAATTATAAATTAACAATTGAGAATATGTATGTTTATAAGCTTCAAATCTGTTAATTTTGTAGAATAAATCTATTTGAGATGACAATAGCAATTGGAAATGATCACGCCGGTACTGCCTATAAATTAGAGATTGTAAAATTTTTAGAAAGCAAAGAATACCGCGTGCTGAATTTTGGAACTGATACTACTGCTAGTATGGACTATCCTGATACCATTCATAAAGTAGCTTTTGCTGTAGAAGCTAAAGAGGCTACATTTGGAATTGTTTTATGCGGCAGCGGAAACGGCGCTGCAATGACCGCTAATCATCACAAAAACATTAGAGCGGCCTTATGTTGGAATGAGGAATTGGTAACTTTGGCACGTCAACATAATGATGCCAATATTTTAAGTATCCCCGCGCGTTTTGTCTCCCTTAAATTAGCTTTAAAATTTGTTGAAATATTTTTAAATACACAATTTGAAGGGGGCAGACATTTAACACGCATTCAAAAAATTCCCATTTAAAAGTTATTATGGAACACCATCATCATCCGTCGCAAAAAATTAATGGTAAAAGCCTCTTATTTTCAATTTTATTAAACATTGTAATTACGCTATCGCAAATTATTGGTGGATTAATTTCGGGTAGTTTAGCCTTAATTTCGGATGCATTACATAACTTTTCGGATGTTATATCATTAATTATTAGCTATTTTGCTAATTATTTAAGCAACCGTAAAAAACAAACTTTGCGTCAAACGTTTGGTTTTAAGCGCGCGGAAATTATTGCGGCTTTTATAAATGCCGCGACCTTAATTGGCATCGCCATTTTTTTATCGTATCAAGCATTTAAAAATTTACTAAACGTTCACGAAGTAAAAAGTGATATTGTTATCGGCTTAGCTCTTGTGGGCATCTTAGCGAATGGCTTAAGTGTATTGTTGATTAAGAAAGATGCTGAGCACAATTTAAACATGAAATCGGCTTATGTTCATTTGTTAACCGATATGCTAACTTCAATCGCGGTACTTATCGGTGGGTTACTTATGAAACAGTATCATATTTATTGGATAGATAGTGTTTTAACGCTTCTAATTGTGATTTATTTAATTTATATGAGTTGGGGCATACTCATGCAATCGCTCAAAATTTTAATGCTTTTTGCGCCCGAAAACTTAGTTATGAAAGATGTTGAAATAGCTATTCTAAAAATTGAAGAAATCAATAACATTCACCATGTTCATATTTGGCAACTCAATGAATACGATTGCCACTTAGAGGCGCATATCGAATTTAAAAAAGATGTTAAAATATCAGAATTTGATAGTGTTTGCGTTAAGATTGAAAAAATTTTGAAAGATCAATTTTGCATCAATCACTGTAATTTACAACCGGAGTTTAACCGAAATCATTTAAAAGATTTCATAATTCAAGATTAAATGATAATTTGGCATTTAAAAACATTTGAAGAATTAACCAATAACGAATTATATAATATTTTAAAGTTACGTGCAGAAATTTTTATAGTTGAGCAGAATTGCATCTTTCAAGACATAGATGATAAAGATCAAAGGGCTTTTCATTTTTTTACTCAGAATGAGCAAGAAATTATTGCCTACACACGTTTTTTTAAGCCTGGTGATTGTTACCAAGAAGCCTCAATAGGAAGAGTGATGGTCAATAAAACAGCAAGAAATACAGGATTAGGTTATGAGTTGATGCGCGAGTCAATAAAACATACACAAAAGCTATTTGGAAAGACGCCTATAAAAATAGGCGCGCAATTATACCTTAAAAACTTCTATACAAACTTAGGATTCACACAAATAAGTAACACCTATCTAGAAGATGGAATTCCTCATATTTATATGTTGTTTTCGGTTTGAGAATTTAATTATTATTAGTGACTTTTAATTCAACGCGTCTATTTTTTTCCATACCGGCCATCGTTTTATTTGACGCAATGGGTTTTGTTTCGCCAAATCCTTTAGCCGTTAGGCGTTTGGCATTAACACCTTTTGAAATTAAATATTTTTTAACTGCATTGGCACGGTTGTCCGAAAGGATTAAATTCTTCATATCATTACCGGCACTATCTGTATGGCCTTCAATGAGAATATTAGCAGCATTATACTGCTTCATAATCAACACAATTTCATCAAGTTGTTGAGTAACACCTTCCTGAAAAGTGTATTTACCCACATTAAACAAAATTGTTTTTGCGTACTCTTTAAGTTTTCGTTCGGCATCATCGGTAATAATTTTATCTGGGCAACCATCATTAACAGCTAAGCCTGGCGCATCAACACATTTATCATCTTTATCTAACACCCCATCACCATCGGCGTCGGCGTAGGGACACCCTTCATTATCAACAGGACCCGCAAGCAATGGACATGAATCATTTTCATCACAAACATTATCCCCATCAGTATCAATACATTTACAAGAACCCTCATTAAGTAAAGTAGGCAAACCCATCATACTTCCTAAGGCGGGATTTTTAGAAACTTGAATTGCATTGAATCTAAATGTAGCTATTTCTGAATCTGGATTTGTAATCACACCAATTCTTTGTTGTGAATTACCAGCGGTTCTGTTGGCTACATAAATATTATTATCAGGACCTAATTGTAAGGCTCCTATTGAATAATCTTGAGTTGTTTTATATAAATTTTTTACCTCTTGGTAACCATAAGTTGGATAATTGATATTATACATTAAGGTCTTAGGATAAGAACCAGAAAGTTTGCGCAAATTAATACGTCTTAAAAAATTTGTTCCATTATACAGATGCGTAAAATATACAAAACTGCCATTAGGAGAAAATTCTACACCATAAACATAACCTGATTTTCTATCGAATACATATTTTTTTGGATTGGAAACAACCCCATCAGCAAAATCAAAAATTTCGATAAAATTTTCTTTAGTTACAGCTAAGGCAATTTTAGAACCATCAGGCGAAATTTTTAATTGTCCTTGTGAATTTTGATATTGATTGTATTTATTTAAAAAGCGTTTATGGTAACTGCCAATTTTTGAGATGATTGGATCTTTTAAATCGGTATTGTTAGAATTAATATGATAACAAATAAATTGATTTCCAACTTCAGGATTTTGATATAAGTTACTGTCAAAATCGTGGGCTAATACATAATAACCGCCATTATTATCAGAAACTACAGAGAGTTTTTCGGAAACACTTGGAAATAATAATTTGTTTTTAATGGTAATTTCTCCACCATTTGACATATCAACCACATTATAGCGCAAACCATTCTGCAAATCGTGTTCGGCAGCATCTACCGTAAAAATGAAATATTTTTTGCAGCTTGTATTGGGAATGGGAATTATTAAAGCCGATTGTGTAGCTGATGAGTTTCCTAACAATCCACTACCATTAATAAGTTGTTGATGGAATTTATTCCAAACTGTTCTACCATCGGTATAAAAAATAACAGCGCCATCTTTATCGCTTACAATAGAGCATCCTTCACTAGTGTTTATTGGAGATCCTTCGGCGATGCTAATTGAAGTGCCATTAAAATTAATACCAGCCCCACTGCCAAAATACCAAGTTTGCGCTTGTGATATTGAAACGTTTAAAAGGAGCGTTAAAATACCAGCTATAAATTTAAGTGTTTTCATATTTTTAGTTAATTGTAAGTAATGGTTTAATAGAAACCTAAAATATTTCATAAAATTTGATTAATCAAGTATCTATAAATTACGTGCTAATATCTAATATATAATTTACATTACAAAATTAATTTTTTTAAACTATATATTTATAAACGTTTTTATTAACTATAAATTATATAGATTTTTGATAAAAAATTAATCAAAAATAATTTTGTTAAAAACTACCATTTCAGTCTGTCATTTACTCGTCAGTTTTTCATATTTTAGCTTCTTAAATTAATTTAAGATTATGGCAACAGATAAAGAAAAAGAAGCGAAATTAAAAGCATTGCAATTAACCTTAGACAAGCTCGATAAAACCTATGGAAAAGGTGCGGTAATGAAGCTTGGAGATGTTGTTAAAGTTGAAGTTGATGCCATATCGTCAGGCTCTTTAGGTTTGGATATTGCACTGGGTGTTGGTGGTTATCCAAGAGGTCGCGTGATAGAAATTTATGGTCCAGAATCTTCTGGTAAAACAACGCTAACCTTACACGCTATTGCCGAAGCTCAAAAAGCCGGAGGTATTGCTGCCTTTATTGATGCGGAGCACGCCTTTGATAAAGATTATGCTAAAAATTTAGGGGTTGATACCGATAATTTAATTATTTCACAACCCGATAATGGCGAGCAGGCTCTTGAAATAACCGATAATTTAATTCGCTCTGGAGCCATAGATATTGTGGTTATCGATTCGGTTGCCGCATTAACGCCACGAAGTGAAATTGAAGGAGAAATGGGCGATTCTAAAATGGGATTACATGCTAGATTAATGTCGCAAGCGCTTAGAAAACTGACTGGTAATATCAGCAAAACAAATTGTACTGTTATATTCATCAATCAATTACGTGAAAAAATTGGCGTAATGTTTGGCAACCCCGAAACCACAACAGGTGGTAATGCGCTTAAATTTTACGCATCTGTAAGACTTGATATCCGACGCAAAGCGCAATTAAAAGATGGGGAAAAAGTGATTGGAAACAGCACCAAGGTAAAAGTGGTTAAAAACAAGGTAGCACCGCCATTTCAAACAGCCGAATTTGATATTATGTATGGATTTGGAATTTCTAAGGTAGGCGAAATTGTCGATTTGGGCGTTGAATATGGGGTTATTAAAAAAAGTGGTTCATGGTTTAGCTATGGCGATACCAAATTAGGACAAGGTAGAGATGCTGTTAAAACAATTATTAACGATAATCCCGAAATGGCTTTAGAGTTAGAAACAAAAATTAAAGAAGTTATTGGCGTTAAATAATAGGCAAATTACATCCATAAAAAAAGAACCTATTAGAGGTTCTTTTTTTATGTTATAAGTTTGTTTTACTTTCTATTAACTTCTGTAATATATTTTTCAAGCGCCGAAGTCATCGAATTGTTATCATCGGTTGCTACTTCAATGTCAATGCGCAATCCGGCATCGGAGGCGGCTTTAACTGTGGTATTGCCAAATACAGCGATGCGGGTTTTGTTTTGTTTAAAATCAGGAAAATTTTCGAATAGTGATTTAATTCCAGAAGGACTAAAAAATACTAAAATATCGTAGTAAACATCTTTTAAATCAGATAAATCACTTACAACAGTTTTAAATAGTATAGCGCGTTCCCATTTTACTTTTAGGTTATCTAATGCCAAAGGAATTTCTGGTTTTAGTTTATCAGATGATGGCAATAAAAAGGTTTCATCACGATATTTTTTCATGATTTTAATCAAATCGTCTAAACTTCGCTCCCCAACATAAATTTTTCGCTTTCTATAAACAACATATTTTTGCAAATAAAAAGCCACAGCTTCAGATAAACAAAAGTATTTCATACTATCCGGCACTTTAAATCGCAACTCTTCAGCCAATCTAAAATAATTATCAATAGCATTTCGGCTCGTAAAAATTACAGCAGAAAAATTTGCAAAATCAATTTTTTGAGCGCGAACTTCTCTAGAAGCAACGCCCTCAACATGGATAAATGATCTGAAATCTACTTTCACTTTTTGCTTATCAGATAAATCGAAGTAAGGAGAATTCTCAACATTAGGAGCTGGTTGAGTAATTAAAATAGTTTTCACTTTCATAAATTGCTATTTTTTTAATTTTTAGAAATAAATACACTATATAATAAAATTATAGGGGCAATTTCTAGCGTGCAAAGGTATAAAATAAAGTACACAAAGTATTTAATTGCTAGTTTTAGATTTATTTTTAAAATTAGGAAGTAAAAATATAAAGATAAAATTAGGGATATAGACATTCCAAAGTAAAATATAATTACCTGATGATTAGTCATAAAAAAGATAAATGGCAACCAAATAATTAACACAAGTGTCAAAAAATTTAGATAGGAAGATTTTATATAAATAATCTTTAAAATGATGTTATTTAAATTAAATAAAAGTGAAAAAAATAAATTTAAAAATAGTTTTAAAATAAAGAATAACAAAATGATACTGCTGGTTTTAAGATAAAAATAAAAATCATTTTCGGGTAAAACGCCAATAAAGTTTTTCTGAATATACAAGATGATAAATGCCAAGCAAAGGCTCAAAATCACCACAAAAATAAAATTGTAAAAGTTGAGAACAATAGCATACTCGGGAGTGATTTTTTCAAGCCACACTTTTTTAAAAATAGTTGTGATTTGTTGTTTGAATTCGCTTTTAAAAAGTTTCTTTAAAACTACTAGTAAACTAAGTATAAGTACAAAAACAAGAATTATCCAGTTATTATTTTGCAGTAACGGCAAATATATAATGTCCATTTTAAAAATTAATTTTAACTTTATTTCCCTCAAATCCTGGTTTAAAATCATAAAAACTCAAGGCTATTCTAAAAGTATGGCTTTCTGGGTTTAAATTATCTGGGATTTTAAATTTGCAAGATACCTGATAGCTTGTTAAAGCTTGTAAAACAACGTCTTTTTTAAAGTCGATAGTCAAAGGAATATCGGCAGTAATTTGTTGTTTTTTGGTCTGAAAAACGCCTTGAAAGGCGATGTTTGATAACGGTACTGATTTGTGATACGTATTTACTAATTTAAAGGTGAGGGTTATTGAATCGCCAGGTTTTATGTCCAATTTTTCTAGCGCAATGATACATTTTAAATGTTGAAAAGTGGTATAGTTTTCAATTTTTTTCCCGTAATAAATTGTATTTCTTTTTTTAGAAAGCGCAGTTCCGCTCTCTTCATTACCAACAGCATAAATCGTTTTTCCTTGAATATTAGATTCAAATTCCGAAAGGTCATATTGGTTTTCTCGATAAGAAAGTGAGTTGTAAGAATAGGTTTCAATACCGGTATAAAATTGATATTTTGCGGCATTTTGAAATGAATTTAGGAACACAATAGGCAAACCGTTGGTGTGTTGTTTTAAAGTTTGTGCCCATAATTTATTTTGATGAGTTTCCCATTTAAAAATGGCACTATTTTCATCCGCCAAGGCAACTCTCATATAAATTAAAATAACGAGATTGAGGCTTGCTAAAATGAAAAACCATTTTTTTAAGTTTTGATTTTCTACAATAATTTGAAAGTTCAACACCATTAAGGGAATTAGTATAACGGACGTCCACTGTGGTTGCGTGCTAGTTTTAAACGTTGCAATAAAGAAAAAAACAATAAATCCAATAACGAGGTATTGCAATGCTTTTTTAAAAATATCAGCTTTTATAAACGATTTAAAAAAAGCATCGTACAAAACCGGAAAAGCTAAACCAACAATTAATAATTGATTGGCAAAATGATTTAAGGTAAATCTTATTTGATACAGTTTTTTACTCCTGTTTAGATGATATCTAATCGATGGGTAATCATTTTGATATTGCCACCATAAATGAGGTGTAAATAATACAAAAGCAAACAAGCAGGCTAACCAAAAATATTTATTTTTTAAGAGTTTTAAATTTGAAAAAACAACAAAACAAATCACCAAAATGCCGTGATATTTACTGTAAAGCATTCCCGCCATAGCAAATCCTAAAAACATTGCAGTTTTGAAATTTTTAGCCCAAAGAAACTGCTTATAAAAGAATAAAAATAAGGCGGTAAAAAAGAATAATGGCGTATCGGGAACCGTTATAAATCCGTAAAAGTTAAATAATATAACGGCGGTTGATAGCAAGAAAAACAAGTGAATGTGTTCCCATTTCTCCTTAAAATCTATGAGGCGCCAAATAAAATAGATGGTAAAGCCAAACATCAAAGTACTAAAAAAGCGCACCCCGAGTTCACCGTTAAAAAATAAGCTGCTTATTTTAATCCACCACGCCACCATTGGAGGATGATCAAAATATCCCCAAGCCAAATGTTTTGACCATAGCCAGTAATAAGCCTCATCATCAATAAGTTCTGTGTAAATGCTCTGCAAAATATCAACTACAAAAAACAAAAAAACATAGAAGATAAAAAGGAATTTATTGTTTTTAAAGATTTTCATAGAGGCATTAATCTTAACGCAAAATTAGCAATAAAAAGTTTTACCTTTACTGCTTAAAATTTTAAGATGCCCAAAGCTCTAGTAATTATACCTACTTATAACGAAAAAGAAAACATTGAAAACATTGTTAAGGCAGTTTTTAATTTGCCAATTAGCTTTGATGTTTTAATAGTTGACGATAATTCTCCCGATGGTACTGCTAAAATTGTAGAAAGCCTTCAAGAAGAATTTAAAAATCATCTTTTTTTAGAGAAGCGCGCCGGTAAAAGTGGGTTAGGAACAGCTTATATCCACGGATTTAAATGGGCGCTCGCCAAAAGCTACGACTACATTATTGAAATGGATGCCGATTTTTCGCATAATCCTACAGATTTACCTCGTCTTTATGATGCTTGCGTAAATCAAGATGCCGATGTAGCTGTTGGTTCGCGTTATTCACAAGGCGTAAACGTTGTAAATTGGCCCATGAAACGCGTTTTATTATCGTATTTTGCTTCAAAATATGTGCGATTTATTTTAGGACTTCCCATTTGTGATACAACTGCTGGCTTTGTGTGCTATCGCCGCAAAGTATTAGAAACAATCAATTTAGATAAAATAAAATTTATTGGTTATTCATTTCAGATAGAAATGAAATATACCGCTTGGAAACTGGGCTTCAATATTAAAGAAGTTTCGGTAATTTTTACCGATAGAACCTTGGGGAAATCTAAAATGAGTGGTGGTATTATTTCTGAAGCTATTTTTGGTGTTTTAAAACTGCGATTTAAACACATTACAAAAGTTTTAATATGAATGATATCCTTATTAAAAATGCGCTTATTGTAAATGAAGGTGAAATTTTTGAAGGCGATGTTCACATTATAGGTGAATTTATTGTCGAAATAAACAGCTCTATTAGCGTAAAATCTAATCAAACTAAGGTGATTGATGCCGAAGGGAAATTGCTAATTCCCGGAGTTATTGATGACCAAGTACATTTTAGAGAACCCGGATTGACTCATAAAGCAACCATAGCATCCGAAAGTAAAGCGGCTGTTGCTGGAGGTGTTACATCGTTTATTGAAATGCCCAATACTATCCCGCAAGCCACTACCATTGATTTAGTTGAAGATAAATTTGAAATTGCCAGCAAATCATCTTATGCCAATTACTCTTTTATGATTGGTGGCACCAATACAAATTTAGATGAGTTGTTAAAAGTTGATCCCAAAAAAATTGCCGCTATCAAATTGTTTTTGGGCTCTTCTACCGGCAATATGCTTGTTGACAATGAAAAAGTGCTGACAGAAATTTTTAAATCGGCTAAAATGTTAATTGTCGCGCATTGCGAAGACGAAAATACCATCAAAAAGAATTTAGAATTTTATAAAAATCAATATGGTGATGATATTCCAATAAAACTTCATCCACTTATCAGAAGCGAAGAAGCTTGCTATATTTCTTCATCAAAAGCAGTAGCTTTAGCAAAAAAAACAGGAGCAAGACTTCATGTGTTTCATGTGTCAACTGCTAAAGAAGCCAAAAAACTATTTAGCAGCAAAAAATTAATCGATAAAAAAATTACTGCAGAAGTTTGTGTGCATCACCTTTGGTTTGACGATTCAGATTACTTAAAAAAAGGAACGCTTATCAAATGGAATCCTGCCATTAAGACCAAAGCCGATAGAGAAGGACTTTTACACGCGTTGCTGAATGATAAAATTGATATCATTGCTACTGACCACGCGCCTCACACGCTCGAAGAAAAACAACAAGTTTATACGAAAGCTCCAAGTGGCGGACCACTAGTGCAACACGGGCTTTTAGCAATGATTGAGCTCTATAAAAAAGGCCTGATTTCTTTAGAAAAGATTGTAGAAAAAATGTGCCATAATCCCGCTATTTTATACCAAATAGAAAAAAGAGGTTTTATAAAAGAAGGCTATTTTGCCGATTTAACTTTGGTTGATTTATCGGCATTGCAATCGGTTACCAAGGATACTATTTTGTATCAATGCAAATGGTCGCCTTTTGAAGGCATTACTTTTACCAGTAAAATCGCACAGACTTTTGTAAATGGAAATTTAATTTACGATAAGGGTGTTTTTAATGATACAGTTAAAGGTAAACGATTAACTTTTAACAGATAATGAAACAGTTATTCATAATAGTTGCCATTGCTTTATATTTTAGTGCCTGCACCAGCAACACCATTTATAAAAAGCCAGATGATTTGATTCCAGAAGATCAAATGGTTGATTTAATGGTTGATATTTATATTGCAAACGTCGCTGTTAATCTGCCAAACAAAGATAATCTACGAAACATTCAATATATGCCTTTGGTTTATGAAAAATATAAAGTAGATAGTACCCGATTTAAAAAAAGTACCGTTTATTATATGTCAAAAATTAAGGACTACCGCGATATTAGTCAGCGGGTTATTGATAAACTAGAAATTTTAAAAAAGGATCATGAAGCCACCAAAAAAATAGAAGATTCTTTAATTAGAATAAAATCGGATTCAATTAGGAAGGTAAAAGAAGCCATATTAAAGATAAAACTCAAAGATTCTTTAAATATAAAAAAGAAAGATTCTCTCTTAAATTATGGTGTTTTTAAAAAGAAACGACCCTTAAAGGCAAAAAAACAACTTGCGCCTAATAATTGAAGTGGTTTTTTAAAAATAGTTGAGCTGTTTTCTTGATGACACGGTCTATCGGCTCAAACTCAAAAGCTAGAGCTTTCTTTATTTTATCTGAGCTGTAATAGGTTTTATGCTGAGAAGAATTGGCAGTTTCTCTAGTAAATAAACTGGGCTTTCTGGTTATAAAACTCTTAACAGCGTCTAAACGCCAAACCAATAAACTAAACCATTTTGTGATTCTAATACTCGGTTTTTTAACATCTAGAGTATCGGCAATCACGTCAAAAACTTGCTTAAAACTCAAATTCTCACTCACCAAAATATAGCGTTCTAAATTGAGATTACTCTCCATTAATAAAATCATAGATTTCACAACATCATAAACGCCAACAAATCCGGTAACGCCAAGGGTATAAAATTTAAATCCCTTATTAATAGTTGTAAATAACTTTCCGCTGCCCGATTCCCAAAATCCGGGACCAATAATGACACCGGGGTTAACAATAACAACTTCTAAACCTTCTTGCGAACCGCGCCAAACTTCTTGTTCGGCACCATATTTTGTAATGGCGTAGCATTTATTTTCAGATCCATTCCATCCATTTTCTTCGGTAACTTCAATTCCTTTTGGAGAATCTTCAAGCGTGGCTATGGAGCTTACATAGCAAAACTTTTTAATTTTAAAATCAATACTCAGGTTAATCATATTGGCAGTTCCGGTAATATTAGTTCTGCGCATTTGCTTATAATCATCGGCGTTAAAAGATATTAATGCCGCACAATGGTAAACCAAATCAACATCTGCAAAAGCTCCTGTTAAAGACGGCAAATCTTCTATGCTAGCAGCAACCCATTCTATTTTATTAAATAACAAATCGGGTTTATCAAAATAAAAGGAAAATACGTTTTTAACACGATTTAAAGAAGCTTGATTTCTATAAATGGCGCGAATTTGTGAATGTTTTAAAGCGAGTTGGCAAAGCAAGTGCGAACCAACCAATCCCGTACCTCCAGTAACTAATATCATAAAGCTAAAATAAAGAATTATCTCAATAATTAGGGCTATTTAGCCTTTGATTTTTATCTTTGCGCAAATTGTATGAACAAATGAAAAATAATTTTGTAGAAGAATTGCGCTGGCGCGGATTAATTCAAGATATCATTCCCGGAACCGAAGAACAATTAGTTAAAGAATCAACTAAAGCTTACATCGGTTTTGACCCAACCGGAGAATCTTTGCATATTGGCAGTTTGGTACAAATTATTTTGTTGATGCATTTTCAAAAATGTGGACATACGCCAATTGCACTCATTGGTGGGGCTACCGGTATGATTGGCGACCCGAGTGGAAAATCGGCTGAACGCAATTTGTTAGACGAAGCTACTTTGCAAAAAAACCTTAACGGAATAAAATCGCAACTCGAAAAATTCTTAGATTTTGATGCCAATACGTCAAATGCCGCCAAAATGGTAAACAATTACGATTGGACAAAAAATATGACCTTGATTGATTTTGTTAGAGATATTGGCAAGCATCTTACCGTAAATTATATGATGGCCAAAGATTCTGTAAAAAAACGCTTAACAGATGAATCTAGTGAGGGCATGTCGTTTACCGAATTCACTTACCAGCTCTTTCAAGGATTTGATTTTTTACATTTATTTGAAGCCGAAAATTGTAAAATGCAAATGGGTGGTTCAGACCAATGGGGAAATATTACTACAGGAACCGAACTTATTCGCCGTAAGTTGGGCGGTAAAGCTTTTGCGCTAACGTGTCCATTAATTACTAAAGCCGATGGTACTAAATTCGGAAAAACCGAAGGCGGTAATGTATGGCTAGACCCAAAACGGACTTCACCATACAAATTTTACCAATATTGGCTTAATGCCTCAGATGCTGATGCCGAAAATTATATTAAAATATTTACCTTTTTAGATAAATCAACTGTAGCGCAATTGATTGAAGCACATCGCGCCGAGCCTCATTTGCGCTTGTTACAAAAACGGATTGTACAAGAAGTAACAACTTTAGTCCATAGCGAAACCGATTATCAAAATGCCGTAAAAGCATCTCAAATTTTGTTTGGAAACTCAACTTCGGCCGACTTAAAAAATCTTGATGAGCAAACCTTTTTAGATGTTTTTGAAGGTGTACCTCAAGCCGAAATCAGCCAAAGTCAGCTAAACGAAGGTCTCGACGTTGTTGCTGCTTTTGCAGGGACAGGTTTTATTGCCTCAAATAGCGAGGTGCGTCGCGCCTTAAAAGAAAATTCGCTATCGGTAAATAAAGAAAAAATATCCGAAGATTATAAGGTTGAAAAAAACCAACTCATCAACAATAAATTTGTGTTGCTGCAACGCGGTAAAAAGAATTATTTTGTTTTGAGAGTGGTGTAAA
>JAVHOP010000059.1:0-14167 GCA_036170135.1 Flavobacteriaceae bacterium
TTCAAAACTATACGCAAACGGAACTATAAATGAGGCTATATTTAAAATTAAATAAAGGCTCATTAGACGCGAAAATACTTAAATGGCACAAATAACATTCCAAAACACTCACCTTCTTCTTTTCCCAAATGTTTATGGTGTACTTTATGTGCTTTTCGTAAACCAGCCAAATACTTATTATTTGTTTTGTTAAACCTTTTAAAACGCTTGTGTATTAACACGTCATGCACCAAAAAATAAGCCATGCCATAAAACATAATTCCTAAACCAATAAAAAATTTAAAATTTATGCCACCTTCCAAACCAAAGTAAAAAAGCAAAATGCTTGGGATTGCAAAAATGACAAAAAATACATCATTCCTTTCAAACCAACTTTGATATCTGGGTTGGTGATGATCTTCGTGGAAATACCACATAAACCCGTGCATCACAAATTTATGCGTTAACCAGGTTACACATTCCATCAATAAAAAAGTAATAATTGTAATGAGTAAAAACATTATATTTTGTTTAATAATAATTTAATTTGCGTTGATTGATCTGAAGTTATACTCTTAACCAACAACATATTTTTTAATATTTTCTCTTTAAATTGTTTGTTTAAATCGCTTTTCTCTATTCCTTTAGCGATAACCAAATAATCTTCCTGAATATTGCTGTTATAATTCAAAAAATTTGGCAACTCGTTTTGAAATACATAACGCAAATACCTAATTTCTACATTTGTCGAATTTTCTTTCACCAATTGATCTAAATCTGTTTTACCCTTTTTAAAATAATTGAATTTTGTAAAGGGAAATTTTGCATATTTTGCTTTCATAAAAAGCATTGACGCATAATAGGCTTTTGCTTCTGTTCCCTTTTCATTTTCCAATAATTTCATATTAAATTCGGCTTCCTCCAATGAATTAATTTTGGGAAACTGATTTCTTACATTGTCTAAAACCGAAGCAGAAAATGAATTAAATATTAAAAAGAGAACAACTAACTTCATTTATTAAAATTACATCAAATTTAACTTAAAAACCACAAAAGACCTTGCCAGCAAACTGATTTTAACAGGATTGGAAATTCTGATTCTTTTGTTCATTATTTTTTCTGAAGGGGTGCTTTTTAATTTTTTCAGCAAACCTTTGTAATAAATATAGGCGGTATAAACGCCAAATTTTGCTTCAATAGGCAATAATTTTATGCCTTTATAGGCTTCTTCAAAGTCATGTTCTATTTCTTCAATGATTTTGTTTTTTGAAGTAAAATCTAAGGACATCAAATTTATTCCTGGAAAATAAGAACGATTCAATACTTCATAATCGGCTTTTAAATCTCTCAGGAAATTCACTTTTTGAAAAGCTGAACCCAAACTCATAGCATAATTTTTAAGCTTTTCATACTTTTCATTATCGCCATCAACAAAAACTTTCAAGCACATCAAGCCAACCACATCAGCCGAACCGTAAATATATTCATTGTATTCGGCTTCAGTATTGTATTGTTCTTTGTTTAAATCCTGTTTCATACTTTTTAAAAAAGCCTGAATTAAATTATCGTCAATATTATACTTTTTTACCGTTAACTGAAAACAGTTTAAAATAGGATTTAAGCTGATTCCTGTTTGATACGCCTTATAATAATCACGCTCAAATTCGTTTATGAGTTCGTTTTTTTCAAAATCGTGAAAAGAATCCACAATTTCATCGGCAAACCTGACAAAAGCATAAATGCCAAAAATGCCTTCCCTAATTTTTGGCGCCAGCATTTTTACTGCCAATGAAAAGGATGTGCTATATTTTTTTGTAACTATTTTGCTACATAAAAATGAAGTGTCATCAAAAATTTGTTTCATTAAAATAATTTTTTTGTTAGTAATGATTTTTAAAGTCAATATTTTAAATGCTGTTTTTAATAATTAATTCTGAGACAATTTTTCCCGATATAATTGCTGGAGGAACTCCCGGACCGGGAACTGTTAACTGCCCCGTAAAAAACAAATTCTTTACCTTTTTACTTTGAATTTTAGGCCTCAAAAAAGCAGTTTGCATTAATGTATTTGCCAATCCATAAGCATTTCCTTTGTACGAATTGTAATCTTTTTCAAAATCGTTTACACAATAGGATTCTTTAAAAATGATGTAATCTCTCACATTTTGATCGGTCAATTTTTCAAGACGTTCAATTATTTTTAAAAAATAGGCCTCGCGTATTTCATTATTATCCTGAATTCCAGGCGCAATAGGAATTAGAAAAGTAGCTGCTTCGTAACCATTTGGGGCGAAACTGTCGTCGGTGATGCTTGGAAAACTTCCGTAAAAAAGCGGATCTTTTGGCCATTGCGGATTGTCGTAAATCTCGACTGCATGCTTGTCGAAATTCGAATCGAAAAATAAAGTATGGTGAGAAACATTTTTCAATTTTTTGCGGAAGCCAACATAGAACAACAAAGCTGAAGGCGCAAATGTTTTTTTATTCCAATACTTTTCTGAATACATTCTGTATTTATCCTCCAATAATGTTTCTGAATGGTGATAATCGGCGCCGCTAACAACTATATCTGCTTCCATAAATTGTTGATTCACTTCAACTCCTTTTACTATGAAATTTTCAACAACAATTTTTTCAACATTTTGGTTGGTATTAATTTTTACGCCCAATTGCTCAACCAAAGTCACAAAACCTTTAACAACTTCAAACATCCCTCCTTTTGGATGCCAAGTTCCCAAACCAAAATCGGCATAATTCATAAAACTGTAAAAACTTGGTGTATTTGAAGGTTTTGCACCCAAAAACAAGACTGGAAACTCTAAAATTTGAATTAATTTTTCGCTTTTAATGTTTCCGCGAACTTCCGTACTGATGCTTTTAAAAAACTGATTTACATTGGCTATTGTTTGAAATGTGACCAATTCGGTAATTGAATTGCCGGGTTTGTAAACCAAATTATTCACAGCAACTTCATAATTGAATTTTGCAGCTTTTAAAAATTTCTTCAGATAAATGGAACTTCCTTTCTCTTCATTTTCGAAAACCTGATAAATTTCTTCAATTTTATCTGAAATAAGCAAAGAATCTAGTCTGTCAAAATAAACCTGATAAGCCGGAGCCAGTTTTTCCAAATCGTAAAAATCGGATGGTTTTTTATTGAAATCGGTAAAGAATTTTTCAAAAACATCTGGCATCCAATACCAGGTTGGACCAATGTCAAATTTAAATCCGTCTTTATTTAGCAGTCGTGCTCTCCCGCCAACGCTGCTGTTTTTCTCAAGTATTGTAACCTCATAACCTGCCTTAGCCAAGTAGCATGAAGCAGATAATGAGGAGAACCCTGAACCTATTATGATAATTTTTTTCTTCATTTTGTTTAACAAAAATACAAATTAATTAAACAAAAACAAATTATTTAAAAAAATTTACAAAATATTTAACAAGTCAACCGCAGATTTAAAGATTTTAATTTTATCATTTTTAAATGAATCCGAATCAAATTGGGCAAGTTTTGAGCCTAAAACCCACAAAGTATCATTGGTATTCTGAAGCACCTCACTATTAACGGTCTGTAAATAATCTTCAATCGATTCTTTTGAAGGTTCCACAGTCAAATAAGTGACAAAGCAAACGTCACTAAATATTTTTTGCAGATCATTCAAATTTTCAACCGGAACGCTTTGCCCCAGGTAAATTGAATGGTACCCATGAAATAACAGTTCAAAATGCAAATAGAGTAAACCAAGTTCGTGAATTTCATTCATTGGCAAATACAACACAAATTTTCTGTTAGTCTTATTTGGCTGAAGAAATTGCAATTTTTCTGTATTGATGAGGACTTTTTGTTTTATTAAGTTGGTGATGAAATGCTCATGAGCTGGTGTAATGGTTTGAACTTGCCATAAAACTCCGATTTCACTCAAAAATGGAATAAATATCTCCGTAAAAATAGCCCTGAAAGATTTTTGCGAGATTAGACCATTATAAGTTTGATTAAACAAGCTTTCATCAAAGTTTAGCATTGCCAATTTAAATGAAACATTTGCTTGGCTTTCCGCTCCTTTATTAAATACCAACTCCCTAACCGATAAGGCAATTTTAGTTTCCGATAAGTCGGCTATTTTTGATATTTTAAGTCCGTTATTGTAAAGCAATGATACGTTTAACAGTTTTAGCAAACTGTTCATATCATAATACCGAATATTTGAATTGGTTCTTTTAGGTTGAAATAAATTGTACCTTTTTTCCCAAATTCGGATGGTATGCGCTTTAATTCCTGAAAAATTTTCAAGATCCTTTATCGTGAACTCCGTTTTAATATTGTTCAAAGTAAATTAGGTTTAGTTGAACAAATATATCTAATAAATTTATATGCGACAATTTTTGCATAAAAAAAGAGTGCTTAGCGCTCTTTTTAGATTTTTTAACCGATTTTATTTACTTAAGTACATTTTTCTACGTGCATAAAGCTCATAAAATTGATCATCCTTTAGATTGTCAATAAACAAAATGCTTTCGCCTGTTGATTTCATTTCAGGTCCCAAGTTTTTATCGACATTTGGGAATTTATCAAATGAAAAAACAGGTTGCTTTATAGCGAAGCCTTTAAGTTGCGGATTGAATTTAAAATCGGCTAATTTATTAACTCCCAGCATCACTTTGGTGGCGTAATTTACATAGGGTTCTTTATAGGCTTTAGATATAAATGGCACGGTTCGCGATGCTCTAGGATTTGCCTCAATAATATAAACCACATCCTCTTTTATAGCAAATTGAATATTTATAAGCCCTACCGTTTTTAAGGCTTTTGCAATCTTTATAGTATGATCCCTGAGTTGTTGTAAAACAAACGGACCTAAATTAAATGGAGGTAAGGTTGCATTTGAATCGCCTGAATGAATACCACAAGGTTCTATGTGCTCCATAATTCCGATAATGTATACATCTTCACCATCACAAATCGCATCGGCTTCTGCTTCAACGGCACCATCTAAATAATGGTCTAAAAGTAATACATTATTAGGAATATTTTTTAAAACATGAACCACATGCTTTTCAAGATCGTCTTTATTAATTACAATTTTCATGCCTTGTCCGCCTAAAACATAGCTTGGTCTTACTAAGATTGGAAAATTGAGTTCATCGGCTATAGCCAAAGCTTCTTCGGCTGAGGTAGCTGTTCCAAATTCGGGATAAGGAATTTTTAATTTCTGTAAAAGTTTAGAAAACTGACCACGGTCTTCAGCTAAATCAAGTGCTTTAAAGCTGGTTCCGATAATTTTAATACCATATTTTTCTAATTTTTCAGCTAATTTTAAAGCGGTTTGTCCACCTAACTGCACAATTACACCTTCGGGTTTTTCATGTTGGATGATATCGTAAATATGTTCCCAAAAGACGGGTTCAAAATAGAGTTTATCGGCAATGTCAAAATCGGTTGAAACCGTTTCGGGATTACAGTTAATCATAATGGTTTCATAACCACACTCTTTTGCCGCTAAAACACCGTGAACACAGCAGTAATCAAATTCAATTCCTTGTCCGATACGATTTGGACCGGAACCCAATACAATAATTTTCTTTTTATCGCTAGCTACCGATTCGTTTTCTGAAAAGGCTTTGCCATTTTCAATGCAAATATTTTCGAAAGTCGAGTAATAATAAGGTGTTTTGGCTTGAAATTCAGCTGCGCAAGTATCAACTAATTTATAAACCCGATGAATGTCTAACTCTTTTCGTTTATTGTAAACCTGACTTTCTAAACAGCCCAACATATGTGCAATTTGTCTGTCGCCATAACCTTTTTGTTTAGCTTCTAGTAGCAATGATTTTGGCAGATTGGCCAAAGTGTGTTTGCATATTTCTTTTTCAATTATAAAGAGTCCTTCATATTGTTTTAAGAACCAGTAATCAATTTTGGTTAGCTCGTGTATTTTATGAAGCGACATGCCTATTTTGATGGCATCGTAAATCACAAAAACCCGATCCCAACTCGGATTGACAAGTTTGTCAATTATGGTATCATAATCGGTATAACCTTTGCCATCGGCCCCAATGCCATTTCGTTTAATTTCAAGAGATTGCGTTGCTTTGTGCAGGGCTTCTTGAAAAGAACGACCAATTGCCATTACTTCGCCAACCGATTTCATTTGTAAACCAATGGTACGTTCTGAACCTTCAAATTTATCAAAATTCCATCGCGGAATTTTTACTATTACATAGTCTAAAGTAGGTTCAAATAGGGCAGAAGTGGTTTTTGTTATCTGATTTTTTAATTCATCTAAATGATAACCAATTGCCAATTTTGCTGCAATTTTTGCAATTGGATAACCGGTTGCTTTTGAAGCTAAAGCGGATGATCTTGATACGCGCGGATTGATTTCAATGGCAATTAAATTCTCATTTTCATCTGGACTCATCGCAAATTGAACATTGCAACCACCGGCAAAATTGCCTATTGAACGCATCATTTTGATAGCCATATCGCGCATGCGTTGGTAAGCAGTATCGCTTAAAGTCATAGCTGGTGCAACTGTAATTGAATCACCTGTATGAATGCCCATCGGATCCATATTTTCGATGGTACAAATGATGATAACATTGTCGTTTTTATCGCGTAAGAGCTCCAATTCAAATTCTTTCCAGCCCAACAAAGCTTTATCTATTAAAACTTCGTGAATGGGAGAGGCTTCTAAACCACGTTGTAGCAATTTATCAAACGATTCTTTGCCGTTAACAACCGATGCGCCAGAACCTCCTAAGGTAAATGAAGGTCTTATAACTAAAGGAAATCCAAATTTTTGGGCTATTTCTTTCCCTTGTAAAAAAGAGGTCGCCGTTTGACTTGGCGCTTGTTGAATGCCTATTTTATTCATCAGCACTCTAAATTTCTCACGATCTTCGGTAATTTTTATGGCATCGATGTTTACACCTATAATTTTGACATTAAAATCTTTCCAGACGCCTTTTTCATCAGCTTCGATGCACAAATTTAAAGCCGTTTGACCGCCCATAGTTGGCAAAACCGCGTCAATTTGATGATTTTTTAAGATTTCTATAATCGATTTTGTGGTGAGCGGTTTCAAATAAACATGATGAGCCATGGTTGGGTCTGTCATGATAGTTGCGGGATTTGAATTGATTAATATCACTTCAATCCCTTCTTCTTTTAGAGATCTAATAGCTTGTGTTCCAGCATAGTCAAATTCACATGCTTGTCCAATAATAATAGGACCAGAACCAATAATTAAAACCGATTTAATAGAAGTGTCTCTTGGCATAATAGCGATTTGTTACAAAGGTTTAAAATATTCTGAATTCTAAATATGAAAATACGAATTTAGTTTTAAAAGGTATAAAAAAAAGGTGTTACTAATAAAAGTAACACCTTTTGGTATATTGGGAATAATTTCACTATTTTTTTGGATTTGGTTCTGACGAAACACTAACTTTAGTTCTGCCTTTAGCTCTTCTTCTAGCTAAAACTTTTCTTCCATTAGCACTTGCCATACGTTCTCTAAAACCGTGTTTGTTTATTCTTTTTCTCTTTGATGGTTGGAATGTTCTTTTCATTTTGATGTAATGTATTTTAAATCTTTAGCTTTTACTAAAAAGTTCGGCAAATATACAAAGACTTTTATGTTACACAAATTAAAATTTTAAAAAATCTTTATTATTTTAATAATTGTATAATAAGATAAATGTTTAGATTTACGACTATAAAAAAAATGAGTTATGTACACAGAACCAATGTTAAAAGACAATGCATTAAAAGATAAAGTAATTATTGTTACCGGTGGTGGAAGTGGATTAGGAAAAGCTATGAGCACCTACTTTTTAAAATTAGGAGCAAAAGTTGTTATTACATCAAGAGATACAGAAAAACTCAAAAAATCTGCAGCCGACATGGAAACCGAAACTGGAGGGATAGTTCTTCCTGTTCAGTGTGACGTTAGAAATTATACTGAAGTTGAAGCTATGTTGGCAAAAACCTTGGAAGTTTTTGGTAAAGTTGATGGACTTTTAAATAATGCTGCTGGAAATTTTATCAGTCCAACAGAACGGTTATCGGCTAATGCTTTTGATACCGTAATTGATATCGTTTTAAAAGGTAGTAAAAATTGCACGTTAGCGCTAGGTAAGCATTGGATTGATACCAAACAAAAAAGCGCCACTGTATTAAATATCGTTACCACTTATGCTTGGACAGGTTCTGCTTACGTAGTTCCGTCGGCTACAGCCAAAGCAGGTGTATTAGCAATGACGCGCTCTCTAGCAGTAGAATGGGCAAAATACGGCATTAGAACCAATGCCATTGCACCGGGACCATTTCCTACAAAAGGTGCTTGGGATCGGTTATTGCCAGGCGATTTACAAGAAAAATTTGACTTTAGGAAAAAAATACCCTTGCGTCGCGTTGGCGAGCATCAAGAACTTGCCAACTTAGCAGCATACTTAATGAGTGATTATTCGGCTTATATCAATGGTGAAGTGGTAACAATTGATGGTGGTGAATGGCTACAAGGTGCCGGCGAAATGAATATGCTCGAAGCCGTGCCTAAAGAAATGTGGGATATGCTTGAAGCGATGATTAGGTCAAAGAATAAAAACTAAATCAAATATTTTCTCAGTTTTAAGGTTTTATTATAAAAAGTATTCATCCAATATTTTTTAAATATTGTACTTTTACCGTGTCTAAAAATTAAATGGATTTATGGGAAAAATAATAGCGGTTGCAAATCAAAAAGGGGGCGTTGGAAAAACAACAACAGCGCTAAATTTAGCAGCAGCACTGGGTGTTTTAGAACAAAAAGTTTTATTAATTGATGCTGATCCACAAGCCAATGCATCATCTGGTTTGGGTATTGATATCGATCAAGTTACAAAAGGCACCTATCAGGTTTTAGAACTCGAAATTCCTGCCATAGAAGCCATTATCGAAACAACTTCGCCAAATGTTTCAATCATTCCGGCTCATATTGATTTGGTTGCAGTTGAAATTGAATTGGTTGATAAAATGGATAGGGAGTATATGCTTAAAAAGGCATTAGAACCAATCAAAGATGATTTCGACTTTATCATTATTGATTGCGCCCCATCATTAGGACTGATAACCTTAAATGCTTTAACAGCGGCAAACTCAATCATTATTCCAATACAATGCGAATATTTTGCGCTCGAAGGTTTAGGTAAATTATTAAACACTATTAAAAGTGTTCAGAAAGTGCATAATGAAAATTTGGAAATTGAAGGTTTATTGTTAACGATGTACGATTCGCGTTTACGCCTTTCAAACCAAGTAATTGAAGAGGTTAAAAAGCATTTTCAACAGATGGTTTTTAAAACGATTATTCACAGAAATACTAAACTGAGTGAGTCTCCAAGTTTTGGGGAAAGTATTATTGCTTACGATGCCGAGAGTAGAGGTGCTGTAAATTATATTAATTTGGCTCACGAAATTCTTAAAAAGAATACCCATGGCAAAAGCAACTAAAAAACAAGCGCTTGGAAGAGGCCTTTCGGCTATTTTAAAAACAGCAAGTGAATCGGAAATTGATGAAACTTTTGCAAAAAATAGGGTAGCAGTTGTCGATACGATTATTGAAGTTGAATTGGATAAAATTGTTGTCAATCCATTTCAACCCAGAACACATTTTAATGAAGAATCTCTCGTTGAATTAGCAAATTCTATTAAAGAATTAGGTGTTATTCAGCCAATTACCATTCGTAAAGTAGCTCATAATCAATTTCAATTAGTATCCGGTGAACGCCGATTAAGAGCTTCAAAAATGCTGGGATTAAACGCTATTCCGGCTTATATCCGCACAGCAAATGACCACGAAATGCTCGCAATGGCTTTGGTTGAAAATATTCAGCGCAAAGATCTTGATCCTATTGAGATAGCATTGTGTTACCAACGATTAATTGAAGAAATAAGTCTCACGCAAGAACAACTCAGCAAGCGTGTAGGAAAAGACCGTTCAACGGTAACCAATTATTTGCGATTACTAAAATTAGATCCAATTATTCAAACTGGCATGCGAGACGGATTTATTAGTATGGGTCATGGACGCGCCTTGATAAATATTGAAAATCTGGAAGATCAGTTAAATATATACGAACAAATTGTCAAGCAAAAATTATCGGTGAGACAAACTGAAACTTTGGTAAAAAATTATAAAAATCCGAAAGAAAATAGCTCGAAATCATCAATAGAAAAAACACAATTAGTAACAAAAATTGAATCTGAATTTAAATCTGTTTTAGGAAAATCGGTTTCTGTAACTTTAAATAAAGAAGGAAAAGGAAAAATTGAAATTAAATTTTCTGATGAAACCGATTTAGAACGCATCAAAAAATTACTATTGTAAATGAAGCACACATTGCTATTTTTTGGATTGTTATTTATTTCTCTAACTGTTTTCTCACAGGTTAAGCAAGCAGAGCTTTCTATTAAAAAAGACAGCCTTTTTTCTGATGATTTAATAAATCCTTTATCGCCTGCAAAAGCTGCATTCTATTCGGCAGTGTTGCCAGGATTAGGTCAGGCTTACAACGGAAAGTATTGGAAAATCCCACTTGTTTATGGAACAATTGGCACGAGTTCTTATTTTTATTTTAGCAATAATTCAAATTTTAAATTGTATCGCCATGCTTATAAGTTGCGATTGGCTGGTAAATTAGATGAATTTGATGGGCTAATATCTAAGGAGGGTTTGATTAATGCACAAAAAGTTTATAAACAAAACCGCGATTTATCTTTGTTTTTAACCATTGCTTTTTATGCCTTAAACATTATAGAAGCCAATGTTGATGCGCATATTATAGACAAACCAATTGATAATATTGTCAGTTTTAGGCCTATATTAAATTATATACCAGATTTAAATAAACCGGTTTTTGGTTTATCAACTAGCATTACAATTAATTAATATTTAAAGATGAAAATTGCACTTCTAGGATACGGAAAAATGGGTAAAGAAATTGAGCAAATTGCTTTGCAACGCGGTCATATTATCGTTTCTAAACTGGATATTGATACTCAAAATTTTACATTTAATGACGCTGATGTTGCGATAGATTTTAGCATTCCTGCTGTGGCTTTTAAAAATATTTCTTTAGCTTTAAAAAACCATGTGCCAGTTATTTCTGGAACTACAGGATGGCTCGACCGATTTCAAGAAGCTGTTGACTTGTGTAAATCTGAAAAAGGCGCCATGATTTATGCTTCTAATTTCAGTTTGGGTGTTAATTTATTTTTTGATCTCAATACCAAATTGGCACAAATCATGGCAAAGTTTAATAACTATAAAGTGGCTATTGAAGAAACACATCACACGCAAAAAAAAGATGCGCCAAGTGGGACTGCCATTAGCTTAGCCGAACAAATTATAGCTAATAGTTTAAAAACAAATTGGAAGCTAGAAGCTAAATCCGATAATGAAATCATTGGTATTAAATCAAATCGTATTGATGAAGTTCCAGGAATACACTGGGTAACTTATAAAAGTGAAGTTGATGAAATTCAAATTAAACACGAGGCTTTTAACCGAAAAGGATTTGCTCTAGGAGCTATTTTAGCAGCCGAGTGGCTAGTTGGTAAACAAGGCGTTTTTACAATGAAAGACGTGTTAAACATTGGTTAAAAAAGAGGTGAGTAGCCATGAGCTACTTTTTTTGATAAAAAATAAATTAAATTTGAAATTCTTTTAATATAAAATAACAGCTACTAAAATGACAATCATTCAATTATTCTATTTTTTTATTGCCGTACAAATCATACATTTTCTAGGAACTTACAAATTATATGTCAAGGCAGGAAGACAAGCGTGGGAAGCTGCTGTGCCCATTTACAATGCGGTGGTTTTAATGCAAATCATTAACCGTCCAAAATGGTGGGTTATTTTGTTGTTTATTCCTATTATTAATTTATTGATGTTTCCGGTTTTATGGGTAGAGACCATTCGGAGCTTTGGTCATCACTCAAAACAAGATACTTGGTTGGTTTTGCTTACATTAGGACTTTATATTTTTTACCTAAATTATATAAAATCAGGCGAATATATTACAGAGCGCAGTTTAAAACCGCGCACTAATACCGGCGAGTGGGTGAGTTCTATAGTGTTTGCCATTGTGGCAGCAACAATGGTTCATACTTATTTTATGCAACCTTATACCATTCCAACATCCTCTTTAGAAAAATCCTTATTAATAGGTGATTTTTTGTTTGTGAGCAAGTTTCATTATGGCGCAAGAACACCAATAACGGCAGTTTCAATTCCGATGGTTCATGATACATTTCCTGCTATACCAGTCCCTTTTTTAGGTTTTCATATCACCCCACAATTCAGGTCTTATTTAAAAAAGCCACAGTTGCCTTATTTTCGTTTTCCTGGATTGCAAAGCATCCATCGCAATGATATCGTGGTATTTAATTGGCCTGCAGATACCGTTGAGCAGTTTTTTAGAACGCCCGATCACATGATTAGAAAACCTATCGATAAAAAATCAAATTATGTAAAACGTTGCGTTGGCATTGCCGGCGATACCTTAAGTATTGTTGATGGCTTTGTTTATATTAACGGTAAAAAAAGTATTTTGCCCGATCGTGCAAAACCACAATACGATTATACAGTTTATACAGATAATCAGCAAATTAGCACAAATAGTATTGAAAATAGATATCACGCCAGAGAATGGGGACGTTACCAAAACGGCAATTATAGAATGAATTTGGATGATGAAGATGCCGAATTACTAGCCAAAAATCCAATGGTTAAAAAGATGGAACGCGAAGTAATTCCTGTAGGAGTTCGTGAAGATGTGTTTCCACATCAAGATAGCCTAAAATGGAATCGCGATAATTATGGCCCATTTTATATTCCAGAACAAGGTAAAACCATCGCATTAAGCTTAGATAACTTACCACTTTACAGTAAAATTATCGGCGAATACGAAAAAAATGATTTGAAAGTAGAAAATGGTAAAATTTATATCAATGGCATTGAGGCTTCAACTTATACTTTTAAGCAAAATTATTATTGGATGATGGGTGATAACCGCGACCATTCCGAAGATTCTAGATATTGGGGATTTGTGCCTTTTGATCATATTGTAGGCAAGCCTGTTTTTATTTGGATGAGTTGGGATAGCAATGCCAAAGGATTTGAGAAAGTCCGTTGGAATCGCGTGTTTACAACAGTTGGTGGCGATGGAGCGCGCGTGTCTTACTTGTATTATTTTTTAGGGGCTTTAGGTATTTGGTTTGGCTTTGATTTTTTTAGAAGACGTCAAAAAAGTTAAGACTTAATTTCAATTTAATGCTTATTCATCCCAGTTATTTTGGTAGTATTAGTCAGTTTGCCTTTATGGTAAAACAACCAATTATTTATTTAGAAGTCTGCGATAATTATCAAAAACAAACTTATAGAAATCGCACTAATATTTATGGAGCAAGTGGCAAATTAATGCTAAATATTCCTATTATTCACAATAAAGAAGCAAAAAGACAACTCACAAAAGACGTCAGAATTGAGCGTCAGTTTAATTGGAGAAAACAGCATCTAAAATCAATTAAAAATGCTTATCAAACGTCTCCTTTTTTTGAGTTTTATGAAGATGATTTTGCTGCTTTTTACCAGACAGACTTCATACGTTTACTGGAGGTAAATTTGGCAAGCCTAAAACTGATAACTAATTTGTTAGACTTGGAAATTGAATTTCGAGAAACAACAGAATATAAGCCTATTATTGAAAATAAAAATGATTATAGGTTTTTAATAAGCGCTAAAAGTAAACCCATTTTTAGGTTTGATTCCTATAAACAGTTATTCGATGATAAACACGGATTTCTGCCAAATTTAAGTATTTTAGATTTATTGTTTATGGAAGGTCCAAACGCTTTAAATTATCTTGAGAATCTAGTTCCCGAAATTCATTAATCGAGATTTTTGATAATCTTTAATTAGGTTTGGCTGCTTTTCTTAACTCAAAATTATTTTGATCCTAAAAATATGGAAGATATAACCTCTGCAAAAAATATTACTTAACAATGCAACTTAGGATTTTTTATTTTTTATTTGAGTAGGATGAAAGCAAAATATTTTTATAATTTTTTATATTTCACGATATCTCAACGGTGTTTTTTAGATATAAACTTTATATTTGCCAACTAAATTTATCTGTTTTG